>JAUXFA010000195.1 GCA_030620285.1 Piscirickettsiaceae bacterium | reverse complement strand
GCTCACAGAACGACATGGCTACGATCCGACTTTCTCGATCATGATGAAGCTGTGGGAGCAGCTAAAGACGTTGTAATACGCTTAGGTGGCTGGCCGGTTTTCTACACACCGTATATTACTTTCCCATTGAATAAAGAACGTAAGTCTGGGTTTTTACTACCAACCTTTGGTAGTTCTGATCAGACTGGCGTTGATATTCTTACCCCGTATTACTGGAATATTGCTCCGGATCAAGATGCTACTTTTACCCCTCGTTATATGTCTGATCGTGGATTAATGCTTATTGGTGAATATCGTTATTTGACTGAACGTAGTGAAGGCGAAATTGGTGCGGGCTTTTTATCCAGCGATAACATGAAGAAGAATGGTTCAAACATAAACCAAAATTATAAAGATGATCGAAAGCATTTTACTTTTCAAAATACCACTAAACTTTCATCACGATGGACTAGTAATATTGATTATAACTATGTCTCAGATAAGGCTTATCTAGAAGATTTTGGTAAAAATCTAACTTTAGCCAGTACCCCGTTCTTGAACCGGAAGTTAGATGTAGATTATTTTGGTGATAACTGGGATTTTGTTGGCCGTGTACAAGGCTATCAAACTTTGGTCGATGCAGATAAACCCTATCAACGTTTACCACAATTATTATTACGAGGTTCTGTTCCAGATCAAGCACTGGGGCTTACTTATGGTTTAACTACTGAATATGTAGATTTTGATCATGATGACAAAGTCGCTGGTAAACGAATGGACTTGGAACCATCACTGAGTTTGCCATTGACATCAGCCGCTGGCTTTGTGATCCCAAGAGTAGCATTACGTTATACCCACTATGACTTGGATGATAATGTCACTGCTGGAAGTGATAAAACACCTTCACGAACGTTACCTATTACTAGTGTGGATAGCGGATTGTTCTTTGAGCGTACGTCGGGCAATTACACTCATACATTAGAGCCGCGTGCTTTTTATCTTTATATTCCCGAACGTAACCAATCAGATATTCCTATTTTTGATAGTGGCTTGAATACCTTTAATATGGGGCAGATGTTTGCGAAGAACCGATTCTCAGGCAGTGACCGTGTAGGTGATGCCAACCAATTATCGTTATCGTTAACATCGCGGTTAATTGATCAGCAAACAGGCGAGGAAAATCTCCGGGTTACTCTGGGACAAATACAGTATTTCAGTAACCGTGATGTGGTGCTTCCTGGTGATGCTATACAGACAAGTTCAAGTTCTGACATGATCGCAGAAATTGTATCTTATATAACCAAGGAATGGACTGTTCGTGGTGAGATTCAGTGGAATCCAGATGCCACTATATCTGATATGTCCGCTCTTGAACTACGCTATCTTGGTGATAATGGTCGTGTGTTAAATATGTCCCACCGTTATCGCCGTGATGATGTGACTAATTTGGAAGGATTGGAACAGATTGATATTTCTGGTCGTATGCCCTTTAACAAAAACTGGAGTGTGGTTGGTCGTTTTTATAGATCATTGAAAGAGACTCGAACATTAGAATCTTTAGCCGGGATTGAATATCAAAGCTGTTGTTGGGCAACACGATTGGTTGTCAGAGATTATGTTACTGATGCAAGCCATGACCGAAATCTAGCAGTATTCCTCCAACTTGAATTAAAAGGCTTAGGCACCTTTGGTCAAAAAAGCGAGGATCTTTTAGAAAAAAGTATTCCAGGTTATGGTTCATAAAATCAGATTGAACTAGCTGGAGTTGCTGGTTGTCTCTAAACAGTAACAACTACATACAAATTATATGGATGATCTTTTCAAGTATTCGAATCGTACATTCTTAATTGCGAAAGGTATAATGCGCGCGTTAACTAATTTATTTTGGGTTTTTCATGATTAGAATTTTACTGTTGACCTTACTGCTGGTTGGTTCGGTTTGTGCTGAACAATTAGATCGTATCATTGCTGTGGTAAACGATGATGTGCTTCTTGAAAGCGAACTGATTGATATGGAGCACACAGTGAAACAACAGCTTCGCCAAAGGAATGTGCAGATACCACCATCTGAGGCATTGCGAAAACAGGTTCTAGAACGTCTTATTCTTCAGAAACTACAACTGCAAGAAGCAACAAAAATTGGTGTGAGGGTTGGTGATGACGCTCTAAACGCAGCTCTTCGTCAGATTGCTGAAAGCAATGATCTAACATTACGTGAGTTTCGTGACGTTTTACATGAAGATGGTTTTGAGTTTGCCAGTTTCCGTGAAACAATTCGTGAAGAGATGATTATCAATCGATTACGTAAGAGTCGGGTAGAAGATCGCATTGTAGTATCTGACCGGGAAATTGATAATTTATTGGCCACTGAGGTAGCACAAGGAGGGTCAGAAGAGGAATACCATCTTTTACATATTCTGATTAGTGTGCCGGAAACAGCTTTGCCAGAACAAATACAAACTTCACAGCTCAAGTTAGAAAGAGTACAAACTTTATTAAATGAAGGTGCTGACTTTTCAGAAGTGGCATCAGGCTATTCAGATGGGCAAAATGCATTAGAAGGTGGTGATTTAGGGTGGCGGAAACAGGGTGAGTTGCCATCGTTATTTGCCCAAGTAGTACCAACATTAGCTATCTCAGAGGTGAGTGAGGTTATTCGTAGTGGCAGCGGCTTTCATCTGGTGAAACTAGAGGATAAAAAAAGTGAAGAGGTTTTTTTAGTTAAACAAACATTAGCCAGTCACATCCTGATAAAAACAAATGAATTAACAACTGATGAAGATGCGGAACTCAGGTTGATTCAATTGCGTGAACGAGTATTAAATGGTGAAGACTTTGCTGAAATAGCTCGTGCAAATTCAGATGATGCCGGTTCTGCAATCGAAGGTGGTAGTCTAGGCTGGAGCAGTCCTGGAGCTTTGGTTCCTGAATTTGAAGAGAAGATGGATGTCTTGGGTGATGGCGAAGTCAGTGAAGTATTTAAAAGTCGTTTTGGTTGGCATATTATTATGGTGTTTGAACGCCGAGAAGAAGATATGGCAGAAGAATACAACCGTGGCCAAGCACGTAAACAAATTCACCAGCGAAAAATGTCTGAAGATCTGGAAAATTGGTTGCGCCAACTGCGTGATGAAGCACATGTTGAGTATCGTGACCTTTGAACGATTGTTCACGCATTGCATTAACAGCAGGTGAGCCGGCAGGTATTGGACCAGAACTCTGTGTTCAACTAGCACAAGATCAACAGCAATGTGAATTAGTAATAATTGCAGACCCTGTATTATTGAAGCAACGAGCTGATGATTTGGGTTTATCTGTTAAGTTAGAACAGGTTGATCTAACACAACCAGCAACGATTGCCCCAGCAGGCGTGGTTCGTTATTTACCTGTTGAACTGCTAGTGACGAGTCAAGCAGGAACTTTGGACAATCGAAATTCGACTTATGTCTTAAATACATTACAAACAGCACTTGATGGTTGTTTGTCAGGCCAGTTTGCAGCAATGGTCACAGCACCGGTTCATAAGGCTATCATCAATGAAGCCAATATCGCTTTTACTGGCCATACTGAATTTTTAGCCGATGGTGCCGATGTAGAAAAGGTCGTCATGATGCTCACAACTCCGACTTTAAGAGTGGCATTGGCAACAACACATTTACCATTAACAGCGGTAAGCAGTGCTATTAATCACCAATCTTTATCCCAAGTTATTACTATTCTAAATCAAAGCATGAAAGAGCAATTTGGCAT
>JAUXFA010000109.1 GCA_030620285.1 Piscirickettsiaceae bacterium | reverse complement strand
GGTGGCTTTGTGTTTACTCTTCTTGGTATATCAACAGGAGGATTAATCGGATCAATCGTCACGGCAACTGCTGGTGCGGCTTTATTGCTGTTCGTTATCAGCATAATTAAAAAAGCATAGCGACCAATGACCGCTTTTGGCTGTGGATTCAACCGGTCGATGCAACACATATGTTAAATCGTTCTACTGGTGTTTCAAAGTTTAGTATCTTTCTAGGCCGCTCATTAAGGCGTCTAGCAACGGCATTAAGTTTCGCTTGTGAGTATCGTGACAAGTCTGTTCCCTTAGGAAAGTATTGTCTTAATAGTCCATTCATATTTTCATTAGAACCACGTTGCCAGGGACTCTGAGGATCACAGAAGTACACATTGATATTAGTGGCTAACGTAAACCGTTTGTGGGCCGCCATCTCTTTACCTCTATCCCACGTTAAAGATTTATAGAGCCTTCGCGGCAACTTATTAGCCTGTTTAATCAGCGCATTGATAACGGTTTTGGTATCTTTTCCCTCAAGTCTGGCCAGCATTACATAACGTGAATGACGTTCAACCAATGTTGCGATGTGGCTATTGTTTGAGCCTGAAATCAAATCACCTTCCCAGTGACCTGCAACCTCACGATCTTCAACTGATTTCGGTCTTTCGCTTATTGATACCGTGCCATTTATTCTGCCGTGATTATTCGTTTTCTGTGTGTGATGGCGTGAACGACGCATACTTCGAGTGCGCCTCAAATGCTGTAATAACTCTTTCTTCAAAGCGCCACGAGCCTGAATGTAAAGGCTACGGTAGATAGTTTCATGTGACACGTGGTCGTTCTTGTTCGCTGGATGAATACGCTTGAGCCACCCAGAAATTTGTACGGGTGACCACTCTAGCTTGAGTTTGCTTGCCACGATACGTGCTAATGATAGGTTTTCTACCAATTTACAGATTTTTGGGCGATGTGCTCGAACCCAAGCGGCCTGTTCTGCTTGATTAGCACGATACTTATTCCGACCACCATTTCGCTTTATCTCACGGCTAATAGTGGATGGAGAACGTCCAAGTGAGGTGGCAACCGAACGGATTGAATTACCTATAACCAATGCCCGAGATAGTTCTTCCCGTTCTGTTAACGTAAGTGCCAATTTTGAACGCCTTCGTTGAGTCGGACGTATTCCTCCTGTCTCTGACAAGATGCGATGTATTGATGGATGATGTCGATCAAATAGCTGGGCGATCTGATGGAGAGAGTAACCTTTTTTCCAACGATCCCACATCAGGGATTTCTGCCTTTCTGTGTAATAAATCCGTGGTCTTTGTTTCATTTGCAACACTCCTTTTACTTACGTAAATTTTAACGTGTTGCATCGACCGGTTGAATCCACAGCACTAAGTAGTCTGTCAGGTTGTAAATTTAAATTTGTTAGATTAACTCGACACTAATACAAACCTAAAGGATCAAAAAACTACTCTTCACTTTCATCGTCCCAGAACTGCCACCATTTTTTGCTATGTTCAGTACGTGATTCTTGGCTTTGCTCTGAGCCTTTATCGAGTTCTTTTTGTTCTTGTTCTGCTTTTTTAGCTGTTTGTTTTTCTAAGCCTTTAGGTTTGTCGCTGTCTTCACCGGTATCGTCGTCGAGATCGTCTTTTTCTTTCTTAGCTTTTTTGTTTTTATCCTTGTTCTTTTTTTGTTTGTCTTTAGCATCCGCTAGTTGAAATTCGCTTTGATCGAAAGAGGAGCTTCCGTTGTCAGTCCATTTGGAGTTACCGGCAAATGCGGAGGTGACTATAAAGAAAGATGAAATCAATATAGAAAGGAGTAAGTTTTTCATTTAAGTATCTCCAGAAATAAAAACTTTAACTAGATTATCACTAATGCACTATGAAGGTATTACAGCTATCAACATCACCGCTTTTCAAACCTATCTTGAACCATTTCACCCGCTGAATTGAACTGCCATGCGTAAATGAATCTGGGCTTATATACCCTTGCGATTGTTTTTGTAAAGTATCATCACCAATAGCACTAGCGGCAGTTAGACCTTCTTCAATATCACCTGCTTCTAAGAGTTGTCGGGTGTTATTCGCATGATTAGCCCATACACCTGCAAAACAGTCAGCTTGTAGTTCTTGTCGAACAGAGAGCTTGTTGGCTTCTACTTTACTTAGTTTACTACTGGCTACATGCACTTTTTCGGATATACCAATTAGATTCTGAATATGGTGACCAACTTCATGAGCAATAACATAAGCTTGAGCAAAGTCCCCTGGAGCGTTGAAACGATTTTTTAATTGGTCAAAAAAATCCAAATCAATGTAGACCTGTTGATCACTAGGACAATAGAATGGCCCCATTGCTGATTGAGCCATTCCGCAAGCAGATTTTACAGCACCTCGAAACAATATAAGTCGTGGTTCCTGATAGCGTTGTCCATTTTCTTGAAACAAGGTTGTCCAAGTCTCCTCGGTATCGGCCAAGATAACTGAAACGAAGTCAACAAGCTCTTTTTCCTTTGCAGATTCTCTAAGAGGTTCAGTGGAGACACTAGTTGAGGTACTTTGTTGGAGGCCAATGCCAGCTAACATGTTGGTAAGGTTTCCAGAGAACAAACCGTAAGCACCTACGCATACAATCAGTATAGCTGTACCTTTGAAGCCGAGGATCTTAAATGCCATAGGCAGCAGACGTAACATCCCACTACTACCGGCCGTGCTGCCAAGCCCAGAGACACGAACATTGCGTCGATCTTCAACATTGCTACTTTTACGTTTTCCGCGCCAACGCATAATACTTTTCCTTCTAAGTTTTTATTCTATTTTAGACAAGCTCATATTTTATTTATGACTTTTACTTGGAATGAATATCCCTGCAAGTACCATAAGCCCCATTATTATGTGGGAAACAACTAAAACAGGCTTGCTGTACCCTAAGTCATTTCGTAATAGATAGGCTCCCAAATGACTATTGACTACCTCTTGAGCGTCAAGGGCTTGTATATCAAGGAGAATCATATCTATTTGGTTCACTAGGTTAATACTTATTAACAAATTGATGCCTGCAAAAAGCCCATAAAATAATAAGAAGCCCCATTTAAAACTTGTTTTTACTTCAATATCGAATGCAAACAAACCGCCTAACAAAGCCAAGTGAAGACTGATAAAGATAAACCAATGCTCATAAAGTTGGGTGTGAATATCTGTTGAGAGTGTGATTAGTTCAGCAAGAGTCATATCAAGTCCTAGTCGCGATATTAAGTTTGTATACTTGGATTAAACCACATAGTACTATCATATCTTTCCTGTTTGAAAGTGAGGACGTTAAATATGGCAAAGATTGAGTTTAGATTATCAGCAAACATATTGAAAACTGTGGTTTTTGCTACATTAATGATAATTTTTGTTACTGCCTGCAATAATGAGATACAGCTTGTTTCCGTCTATAAAATGGATGGTTCAATACAATGCCAAGAAAAGGATTTGGGACTCACACCTGAAAAGATGCAGCTTGAATTAACGGAACGTGATATTCAGGTTCATAAAGCATACAAATCTAATGATGGACTTATGCATATTCAGCTCTGTGGAACACCGACAGGTAATATAAATGTTTTTGAAATTTCTAAAAAGGATATTGATAAGGCACAAGCTCTAGGATTTGTCTTGATATTAGAAAGGGAAAAGGCTTTCCAAAGCTGAAAATTCTTAGAGTAGTGATTGAGCACTAAAAAGAGTAAAGTGGGTTTTGAAATGAATGATGAACAGCAGGATGGCTTACCTCACCGAATTTCTGAACGACGTAGCTCATCTCGTCGAAAGGGTAAACCAAAAGCTGTCACTCACGAGGATGTTAGGACGTTACGGAAATTGGATAAGGATGCTGAGGTTCAACTCAGAACGAACGATCGTCGTCAGCACGACCGTCGAACTTCAAGTCCCAAATTACTAAATGACGATGAAATAATGACGCTACGTAAGAAATAAAGTGAGTAGCACTTTTCACCCATTTAGGCCGGCCCTGTTGATAAACTAAATTCACAACGTAGTTTTTCTTGTTTTAACGTTGCCGTTACCGCATCGGTTTGTTTTACTTGATTATCATTCAGACTCCCATTAGTTATGAGATAGTTTTTAAGCGCTTCAAATCGATGTTTAGCTAAATTAACAACAGCATCATTTTCAAGAACCACTTTACCGATCGCACTATCATGTAACGCCACTAGATATGCTTTTAAATCTAGATTTTCACCGTCTTTAGTGTTGATCGTATGTTTTTTCTTTAAAGCATCAGCCGCTTTAAGACCATGAGACTCAATATAATTTTTCTCTAAATACGCTACTCGGTCTAACTCCGAATTCTTAATAGTCATTTTTAAGCTAAGCTCCTTCAGTGCGGGGCTGTCTTTTTCAGGTAATGAACACAAAGGAATATCCAATGTTAAGGCTTTACGTTTACTCAATGCTTCACCCAGTTTATTAAGCTTTTCTTTCTCTTGCATAGAAATGCCATAACTACCAGGAATAAACTGCACGAATTGCAAATCGTCGCCTCCAATTAGGCCAGCCAATAACGCAAATGGAGCAGTAAGAACTTTAGTAAAGAGATTACCAATCGCCTGCCCAATTAAATGACCGTACTCAAATTCAGGATCATTCATATCACCATGAACAGGCAAATCGAGAGCGATTAATCCATCATTGTCTTCCATTAATGCAATGGCTAATCCAATGGGTAATGATCCCGCTTTCTCTTTATCGACGATTTCACCTAATTTTATGTTCCTAATATGGATGGTGTTTTTAGAATCGAGTTGTTGCTTGTCAACTTTATAATCAACACTCACATCTAATTTCCCTTCAGCAAGTTTATAACCTGAAAAAGTACCTGAATAAGGTGATAAGTTATTTAATGCAATATTGTCCATATTCAACTTAAGCTCGGTTAATGCTGCTGGATCATCTAAAATTAAGGAGCCATTCAAAGAGGCCTCACCATGTTTATCGATCTGACCTTTGATTGCTATATCTGATACCGAGGGCTGCTTGGAACCAATATTAATTGGTGAAATATTGCCATTTACTTTAGACATATGAGTAATAAAAGGCAGTAACAAAGAATCATCTGAGAAACGAACTTTATTATCTATAAATAAGATTTCATTAATTGATAACGTTAATGGCTGGCTGGTATCAATTTCTGATTTCTCAATATTTTCAGGCACCTTCAATACGGTCAATAAATTAAGTTCACGTTCTTTACTGATCGCGATCCTCATATCTGCTTCAGATATCGTTAATTTAGGAATATCAATAGATAAGG
>JAUXFA010000152.1 GCA_030620285.1 Piscirickettsiaceae bacterium | reverse complement strand
ACATTGATATCTTTCATAAAGATCCAAAACACCAACGTAAATTATTAAGTGATCCAAATAATCTGCCATATAGCACTGATATCCAAGTGGGCCCATTAAGTTTCAACTTAAATGTCACCGCGATTATTGACCCAGATGGAAGCTATTTAGGTAATGTCTTGGAATGGAACAATAACACTGGAACTAAAAATACCATTGCCGCCTATGAAGGTCAATTGACAGCAATTGATAAAGCTATGGGTGTGATCAGCTTCGAAATGGACGGCACCATCATTGATATTAATCAAAACTTCTTGGATGTAGTGGGCTACCAACGAGATGAAGTGATTGGACAACATCATCGTATGTTTGCAGAGGCGGCGTTAGCGGCCAGTCCTGAATACACTGAGTTTTGGGCCAAGCTTAATCGTGGTGAATTTGATGGTGGAGAATACAAACGTATTGGTAATGGCGGAAAAGAGATTTGGTTACAAGCGACATATAACCCAATTATGGACTTGAATGGTAAGCCCTTTAAAGTAGTGAAATATGCATCGGATATTACGAAACCAAAAGAATTGCAGCAAATAGTAGAAGATGTGTTATCTGGAACCTCAGAAGTAATGAATGCAATGGCCAAAGGGGATTTAACTAAACAACTGGTAGGAGAATATGAAGGTGAATTTGCACAGCTACAAACCGCAATTAATGAGACGGTTAGTAAGATTTCTGGAATTGTAGAAGAAATTAATGAAGCTTCCTCTGCTATTGGAACAGGTGCTGGCGAAATATCAGAAGGTAATGTTGATTTAAGTCAACGTACGGAACAACAAGCCTCTTCACTAGAAGAAACGGCTTCTAGCATGGAAGAGTTAACCAGTACCGTTCGCCAAAATTCAGATAATGCGCGTCAGGCAAATCAATTAGCAGCCGGTGCACGTGAACAAGCTGAAAAAGGTGGCTCGGTGATTAAAGAAGCCATTGATGCGATGGCTGCAATTAGCACATCAAGCAAAAAAGTCACCGATATTATTGGTGTGATTGATGAGATTGCCTTCCAAACAAACTTATTAGCACTCAATGCGGCAGTAGAAGCAGCACGAGCAGGCGAACAAGGGCGTGGATTTGCAGTGGTTGCATCAGAAGTACGCAACTTAGCTCAACGTTCAGCATCAGCAGCAAAAGAAATTAAAGAATTGATTAATGACAGTGGTGAGCGAGTGAAAGAGGGTTCAGCACTAGTAGATGAATCAGGTCGCACTTTAGAAGATATTGTTACCGGTGCGAAAAAAGTAGGCGATATCATTTCTGAAATTGCAGCAGCCGGTGCAGAACAAACACAAGGCATTGAACAGGTTAATAAAACAGTCACTCAAATGGATGAAATGACCCAACAAAATGCCGCCTTAGTAGAACAAGCCGCCGCGGCAAGTGAATCATTAGATGACCAGGGTAAAAACTTAGAACGTTTGATGTCATTCTTCACAACAGTTGAAGAAATGGAGGCTGAACCAAAGCCAGTGGCTAAGAAAGTGACCAAAAAATCAGCGCCAAAAGCGAAAGCAAAACCAAAAGCAGCCGCTAAAGCAAAACAAGCGCCAGCGGTATCAGAAGATGATGATGAATGGGATGAGTTTTAAGGCACTATCTTTAATTAACACAATACAAAGGAGTTAAAGAAAGTGGCGGCAGAAGGCAAAGATCGTGAATTTGACTTTACAGATGACAGTTTCAACCGTATTCGTGAGTTTGTAACAGAACATACTGGAATAGTCTTATCCGATGGTAAAAAGGATATGGTATATGGTCGGCTATCAAAACGTATCCGTAAAGGAGGTTTTGGTAGCTTTGATGCATTTTGTGATGCCTTAGATGCGGGTGATGAAGAACAGCAAGACTTCATGATCAATGCCATTACCACCAACTTAACTTCTTTTTTCCGTGAAAATCACCATTTTGAATATTTGTCGGATACGGTTATTCCAGAATTAATGAAGCAGAAACGTCAACATAAACGTATCCGAATATGGTCTGCTGGCTGCTCAACAGGTGAAGAGCCTTATAGCATCGCCATAACATTAAGAGAATCTATTGCCAATATTGACGATTGGGACATCAAAATTCTAGCAACAGATTTAGATGCCAATGTAGTGGCGCATGGTAAAGCAGGAATTTACCGTAAGGATCGCATTGATGGTTTAGATGAACAACGCGTTAAACGTTGGTTTAGACAAGGCAAAGGCGAGCAATCTGACATGGTCAAGGTGAGTCCACAGTTACAGCAAATGATCACCTTTAAACGTTTAAATTTATTACATCAGTGGCCAATGAAAGGCCAGTTTGACTTTATGTTTTGCCGAAATGTAGTGATCTATTTTGATAAAGATACTCAGCGAGTATTATTTGATCGCTATGCAGATATTCTCGCACCGCAAACGCATTTATTTATTGGCCATTCTGAAACACTCTATAAAGTATCTGATCGATTCGATTCTTTGGGAAAAACGATTTACAGGAAAAATAGCTAGTGTCAGAACTGCCATCACAACCATCCTGTCTAGCAGATTTTGATCATATCAACCGCTTTTGGGATCGGCGGCATCGCACTTGGGCAGCCAAGATTTTACCGGGTGAATATTATGTAACAACACAACCGGATGAGGCGGTTGCGACCACCTTAGGTTCCTGTGTTTCAGCTTGTATTCGTGACAAGGTGTTTGGCATTGGAGGCATGAACCATTTTATGCTTCCAATTAAAATGGAGCATGCCAGTGAAGAGTGGATGGATTCCGCTACACGCTATGGTAGTTATGCGATGGAACATTTGATTAACGATATTTTGAAAAATGGCGGCAACCGAAAAAATCTTGAAGTGAAACTAACCGGTGGTGGCAAAATCATGGCGAATATGTCTGATGTTGGTGCACGTAATATCCAGTTTGCACTAGAGTACCTGGAAACAGAAGGTATTGAGATTAAGGTACAAGATTTAGGTGATATTTATCCACGAAAAGTGATCTATTTCCCTGCAACAGGTCGGCTACGAATCAAACGCCTGCGGTCTTTACATAATGAAACATTGATTCAACGTGAACAAGCTTACCAACATGAATTGGATGTGCAGCCAGATTCGGGTGGTGTTGAATTGTTCTAATTTATTCAAATTAGGATTGGCAGTATAAGCTTGAACGTATAAACTCTTTATTCATACTAGATCATATTTAGGTACAGGAAGTCCATGGCAAAGATAAATGTTCTTGTTGTTGATGATTCAGCATTAGTCAGAAAGTTATTGAGTGAAATCCTAAATAAAGATCCCGACATTGAAGTTGTCGGTACCGCTATTGATCCCTATCAAGCACGCGAAAAAATCAAAAAATTAAAGCCTGATGTACTGACCCTTGATGTCGAAATGCCACGTATGGATGGTGTGACATTTCTAAAAAATTTGATGCGATTACATCCCATGCCTGTGGTAATGGTTTCGACGTTAACCGAACAAGGCGCACAAGTCACTTTAGAGGCATTGGAACTAGGTGCCGTTGATTTTGTTGCGAAACCTAAACTCGATTTATCCAATACACTCAACGATTATGCACATGAAATTATTGATAAAGTCAAAACGGCGGCAGTGGTTAATATTCATGCCTTAGTACAGGATAAACCGAGGCCTGTAGCCGTACCGGACAAGCTAACAGCAGATGCCGTATTAGCAAAGTCATCACTAGGCTCAATACCATCACACCTAAAAACAACCGATAAAATTATTGCAATTGGTTCCTCTACTGGCGGCACCGAGGCGATTAAGGATGTATTGATGCTTTTACCTGCCTCCTGTCCGGGTATCGTTATCACACAACATATTCCAGCAGCATTTAGCGGCCCCTTTGCTGAGCGGGTGAATGGTTTATCTGCTATTGAAGTATCAGAGGCTAAAGATGGCCAACAAATATTACCCGGCCATGCCTATATTGCGCCTGGAGATAAACACTTACTTGTTGAACGCAGTGGCGCTCGGTTTTATTGCCGCTTAAATGATGGTCCGCCAGTGAGTCGTCACAAACCCTCCGTTGATGTATTGTTTAGATCGGTTGCCCAAAGCTTAGGGCCAAATGCCATTGGCATCATGTTGACAGGCATGGGTGATGATGGTGCTAAAGGCATGTTGGAAATGAAACAAGCAGGTGCCTTTAATTTTGTACAAGATGAAAAAAGCAGCGTTGTTTGGGGAATGCCCGGACAAGCTATCAAGATAGGCGCTGCCGAATTACAAGTACCGCTAAATAAAATTGCCGAAAAATTATTGAACCTTATTGTGAAAGGTTAAAATAAGGGCTTTACATTAAAGGCATAATAATTGCAGATGTTAAGGGTTATTGAACAATACTATTCACCAATATGGATTGAAAATGAGTAAGAAAAAAGTCATACCATTCTTAGCTACGCTACTCTTGGCGGTATGGGGTGGGTGGTTACTTGGATT
>JAUXFA010000280.1 GCA_030620285.1 Piscirickettsiaceae bacterium | reverse complement strand
GTTGACTCGATGATTCAGTCACGGCTACAGTCGGAAGTCGTCCTAATTAACCAGCTAGGTCACTATATTATTAATAGTGGCGGTAAACGTCTGCGGCCTGCATTGGCAATTTTATGCGCTCGGGCCTGCGGCTATCAATATGGTCAACATATTAATCTTGCAACTATTATTGAGTTTATCCATACCGCAACCTTATTGCATGATGATGTGGTCGATGGCTCGGAATTGCGCCGCGGCCAAGAAACAGCTAATTCGCTATGGGGAAATGAAGCGAGTGTTTTAGTCGGTGATTTCCTTTATACCCGTTCATTTGAAATGATGGTCGAAATGGATTCGATGCGATTAATGCAGATCCTATCTCATACCACCAATATTATTGCGGAAGGTGAAGTTCTACAATTACTCAATTGTCATGATGCCGATACTTCTGAAGAAAGTTATCTTGAAGTTATTCACCATAAAACGGCTAAATTATTTGAAGCTGCAGGCTTGCTTGGCGCGGTTATTAATCAAAGCAGTCCGGAAATTGAACGAGCAATGGCCAGCTATGCCATGCATCTTGGTAGCGCCTTTCAATTAGTTGATGATCTATTGGATTACAGTACCTCTAGTGACACTATCGGTAAAAATATTGGCGATGATCTTGCTGAAGGCAAAGCGACACTGCCACTCATTTATGCCATGCGTAATGGTGACGCACAACAAGCTCAAATTATTCGTGAGGCGATTGAACAAGGTCAACGCGATAAAATTGAAGATATCATTGCTATTATTGAACAAACGGGTGCCATTGATTACACCGCCCAAGCAGCACAAAATGAAGTCAATCAGGCAAAAAAGGCCTTATCTATTATTGCTGATTCTGAATACAAGCACGCTTTGATTGGTTTGGCAGATTTTTCGATCAACCGCACTTATTAATACCCGTACTATCCGACAATAAAGACATGACTGACATATATCGCCACCACTTATTTTTCTGTACTAATGAGCGTGATGATGGGCGAGAATATTGCCAGCAACATGGTGCCAAATCTTTACACGAATACGCTAAACAACGCGTCAAACAGCTTAAGTTAAAAAAAGTACGAGTGAATAATGCCGGCTGCCTAAATCGCTGTGCTTTAGGGCCGATATTAGTGATCTATCCCGAAGGCATCTGGTATCAGTATCAAAATGAAACAGATATTGATGAAATCATCGAATCTCATTTACAAAATGGAACAATCGTCAAGAGATTACAGCGATGACACCCGATGAATATTGTAAAGACAAGGCAGCAAAAAGTGGTTCTAGCTTTTATTACAGCTTTCGATTTTTGCCTGAAAAACAACAACAAGCGATCATTGCGCTCTATGCCTTTTGCCGCGAAGTGGATGACACCGTTGATGAAATAAGTGATGTCGATATCGCGCGCAGTAAACTAGAGTGGTGGCGACAAGAAATTCAACAAATTTTTAAAGGTCAGGCGACACATCCCGTTGGCAAAGCCTTATACACTGCCTTGCAGAATTTTGATTTACATGAAGAATATTTCATGGAAATTATTGATGGCATGGCGATGGATTTAGATCAATTTTCATATGCAGAATTTAAACATCTCGCTCTATATTGCCATCGTGCAGCCAGTGTTGTCGGCCTACTCTCTGCTGAGATCTTTGGTTACCAAGACCGACAAACACTAAAATATGCTGAAAACCTTGGTATGGCATTACAATTAACCAATATTATTCGCGATGTTCGTGAAGATGCTGAACGTGGACGGATTTACCTGCCCCAAGATGAGTTACAACAATTCAATGTCAATACCGATGAGTTGCTTGATCTTAAATCTAGTCCTGAGTTAATCGAATTGCTGAAATTTCAAACCGCTCGGGCGAATGATTATTACCAGCAAGCCTTCCAATTATTACCTGATTGTGATCGCTATACCCAACGTACTGGCTTGATTATGGCGGCGATCTATCAAGCAACCTTAAATGAAATAGAGCAAGATGGTTTTCAGGTAATGCAGCATCGCGTGTCATTAACGCCACTCCGGAAATTATGGATTGCTTGGCAAACAGCACGTCGAGAAAGACGATTCAGATGAGCTCACCTACTCTGATTATAGGTGGTGGTTGGAGCGGCTTAGCTGCTGCTATTACACTTATTCAACAGGGACAAAAAGTACATTTAATTGAGTCGGCCAAACAATTAGGTGGTCGTGCTCGCAGTGTTGCATGGCAAAACCAAACTATCGATAATGGTCAGCACTTAATGATCGGCGCCTATGACCATATGCTGGCGATGATGCATTTGATCGGCATTAATCCAAGTCATGTTTTTCACCGTCAGTCTATTGATATTACACTCCATGATACCCGTTATACCCCGCTGTATTTGTCTGCTAAAGGCTGGTTACCATGGCCATTATCGCTGGCATGGAATCTTATTAAAAGTGCAGGTCTCACAGGATTATTACAAGTAGTACGACTGCAATCGACTATTCCCAAATTACTCTCTGAACAAGATATAACGGTAACTGACTGGTTG
>JAUXFA010000271.1 GCA_030620285.1 Piscirickettsiaceae bacterium | reverse complement strand
TTGTTTTTAACACCGTAATGACTGAAAAGACGACTCGTGCAGATATTTACCAAGGTAGGAGCTCACCATTGCTATGCCAAAACGAACCACTTGTTTCTAAGGTCAGCTCATCCATTCGAGCGAGCAAGCCCAATACTGATTCATCGGTATCAATCAATCCATTATTACCAACCATATCAGTTCGCACATAACCTGGATGCAAAATGGCCACGGCAATCCCGCGTGGTTTTAAATCTATGGACAATGATTTACCTACTGCATTCACGGCTGATTTTGACATGCGATAGCCATAACTACCGCCAGAACCATTATCATCAATTGAGCCCATGCGACTGGTGATAATGCCAACTTTGCTACCGTCAGCTAAATTGTTCCGTAAAGCATGGGTGGTGAGTAATGGGCCAAGACTATTTACTTCAAACATTCGTTTGGTGCTAGCAATAGATCGTTCATTAATATCATCCCATGAAATACCATCAGCAATACCCGCATTATTAATTAGCCAGTCAATACCTCGTCCTGATAATTTTTCAGCTAATGCCGTAAGACATTGATAATCGCTCACTTCAATATTATCAATCACTTCCACGCCCAACGCATCTAATGCTGATGAACTATGGCGACAGGTGGCGATCACATCAAACCCACGCTGTTTTAATTGATTACAAAATTCTAATCCTATGCCTCGATTACTACCTGTTACTAATGCTGTTTGAGACATCTTTTACTCCTTTATCTGCAACATATTTTGAGTTGATGGCGATAATACTACACCTGCTTCTGTCACGATTGCATCAATTAGTTCGGCTGCCGTCACATCAAATGCTGGATTCAATGCAGGCACACCAACAGGGGCAACCAGTTCGCCATTAAACATAGTGACTTCTTGTTCTGCACGCTGTTCAATTGGAATATCAGCCCCATTATGCAGTTGCCAGTCTATCGTTGATGTCGGTGCAACCACCATCATCTTTACCCCATGATATTGCGCTAAAACAGCTAGCATATACGTGCCAATTTTATTAGCAACATCACCATTAGCCGTAATGCGATCAGCGCCAACAATGATCCAATCCAACTTACCCGTAGCCATTAATGTCGCTGCCGCTCCTTCAGCTTGCAAGGTCACTGGAATATTATCTTGCTGTAATTCCCATGCGGTTAATCGTGCACCTTGTAACCACGGCCGAGTTTCATCAGCGTAGACATGTTTTATTTTGCCATCAGCATAAGCTTGTCTTATCACGCCCAAGGCAGTGCCAAAACCACCCGTTGCTAACGCCCCAGCATTGCAATGCGTCAACACAGTACTATTGTTCTCTAATAAATCAGCACCTAATTCACCCATTTTATGGTTGGCAGCTATATCTTCATCATGGATCATTTTCGCTTGTTTTAACAAAATAGTTTCCGGTGATTCATCATCCGCTAAGCTGTCATATAATGTTGTCATCTGCTCAATCGCCCAGAATAAATTAACGGCTGTTGGCCGTGATTTCTGTAATCTGGCAATTGATGATCTGATGGCCTGTTTCCAATTATTATTAGCCGTCGCCCATGCTTGTCTTGCTGCCAATACAACACCATATGCCGCCGTGATTCCTATCGCAGGAGCACCGCGCACCACCATATCGGTAATCGCATTTGCCACCGCATCAGAATGTTCATATTCCAGCCATATTTGTTCATGTGGTAAGGCACGTTGATCCAACAATAACAGCTTATTATCTCGCCAAATTATTGCTTGAATTGAATCCCTGTTTTTATCCAATGTCATCTCCTGCCGATACCGGTATAATCGCGTAAATGGATACTGTTGATCTCATCATATATGCTCGCTGGATAGTTCCTGTTGATGCAAATAACCAAGTATTAGAACATCATTGTGTGGTGATCAATGAAGCTCGTATTGTAGCGTTAATTCCTCAAGATCAGGCAAAACAACTTTACACTGCGACAACAGAACATCACTTTGACCAACATTGCATCATGCCAGGGTTAATCAATAATCATACTCATGCTGCTATGTCATTATTGCGTGGTCTTGCTGATGATTTGCCACTCATGTCATGGTTAAACAATCATATCTGGCCTGCAGAAAAGAAATGGCTAAGCGATACCTTTGTCGAAGCAGGTTCAGAACTTGCCATCGCTGAAATGATTCGTGGCGGCACAACATGTTTTAATGATATGTACTTCTTTCCAGAAGCCACTGCAAGAGTAGTGGATAACAGTGGTATTCGTGCCAGTCTAGGCATGACAGTGATAGATTTTCCTAGTGCATGGGCAGCCAATCTTGAAGAGTATCTCTATAAAGGTCAGCAATTACATGACCACACTCGCCATCATTCACGTATTACTACACATTATGCAGCGCATGCACCTTACACCGTATCTGATAAAGCCTTAGAAAAGATCATCATGAATGCAGAAGAATTAGATATTCCTATCACCATGCATATTCATGAAACCGCCGGCGAAATCTCACAAAGTGTTGAACAATATGGTGTCCGACCATTGGAACGATTGAAAGATATAGGCCTATTATCACCTCGTCTAATTGCTGTGCATATGACTCAGTTAAATAATGATGAAATTCAGTGGTGCGCCGAAGCAGGTGTTCATATCGCACATTGTCCTGAATCAAATTTAAAACTGGCCAGTGGTTTTTGCCCTATTGCCAAACTAGAACGACAAAACATTAATCTTACTATCGGCACCGATAGTGCTGCA
>JAUXFA010000020.1 GCA_030620285.1 Piscirickettsiaceae bacterium | reverse complement strand
GGCTTGCCAGCCATTGCTATTTCATTGGCAAGTCATACTGGTGTTCACTATAAGACTGCGGCATGGGTTGCTAAGAAGCTAGTTGAACAGCTACAGAAAACGGCTTTACCGGCAGACACAATATTGAATGTTAATGTCCCTGATTTGCCCATTGCAGATATTTCTGGATTTGAAAGTACTCGCCTAGGACATCGTCACAAAGCTGAACCTGTAATTAAAGAATTCGATCCTCGTGGGCGAGCGATGTATTGGGTTGGGCCTGCGGGAAATGAACAAGATGCAGGGCCAGGAACAGATTTTGATGCTATCCGCCGTGGCGCAGTATCAGTCACACCATTACAAGTTGATTTAACACGATATGATGCAATTGATGGTGTTGCTAGCTGGTTGCAAGGAGCATTTGAGTGATCTCAAAACATCGTGGTATTGGCATGACCTCACAGCGAACACGGGATCGTTTGATCACTCGTTTAAAAGAGCAAGGTATCCAAAACATTGACGTATTGAGTGTAATGAGAGAGCTGCCACGACATTTATTTGTTGATGAAGCGCTAGCGAGTCGTGCTTATGAAGATACAGCGCTGCCAATAGGACAAGGCCAAACCATTTCACAGCCTTTTATTGTCGCAAGAATGACTGAAATATTGTTAGAAGGTTTGCCTAAGAATAAAGTCTTAGAAGTGGGAACCGGATCGGGTTATCAAACAGCCGTATTATCCAAAGTAGTTGATCGTGTATTTAGTGTTGAGCGAATTTCACCACTACAAAATCAGGCGCGTGAACGTTTTTATCATTTAAAATTTAATAATATTCGATTGAAGCACAGTGATGGTAGTTGGGGCTGGGAAGAAAATGCACCTTATGACGGTATTATTGTGACCTGTGCACCAGAACAAGTTCCTGAAGAACTCTTAAAACAATTAGCCCCGGGAGGGCGATTAGTCATTCCTGTTGGTGGTAGCTCAGGCCAATCATTGCGGGTCATTGATTATAACGGCCATACATTTGAAGAAACAGAGTTAGACGCCGTTAGTTTTGTGCCGTTGCTATCAGGGCAAATTTAGTGGGATTATTTTCAAAGCTCTACGCCAAAGTCATGGTGTGGTCCCGCCATAAATATGCCAGCTATTGGCTGGCCTTGGTGAGTTTTACTGAATCTTGTTGTTTTGTTATTCCACCCGATATTATGCTGGCACCAATGACTTTAGCGAAACCAGAAAAGGCATGGTTTTATGCTGCATTGACAACCATTGCATCAGTTGCTGGCGCAATCGCAGGCTATATTATTGGAATGTATGCTTTTCAGATGATTGAACCATGGTTGATCTCTCTCGGTTATCAAGAGGCTTATTTAACCGTGGGAAGTTGGTTTTCAAAATGGGGGTTTGGGGCGATGTTTATAGCAGGGTTTACCCCTATTCCATTTAAATTATTCACTATTGCTGCTGGTGCAGCATCCATGGCGTTATTACCATTTGTGTTCGCTTCGGCGATTAGTCGTGGGCTACGCTATTTTCTAGAAGCGGGATTAATGTGGTGGGGTGGGGAACGCTTAGAAAAACATCTACATAAATGGATTGACCGAATCGGCTGGCTGACATTAGCTATTATTGTGATAGCGTATTTTATTTTTAGATAAGTATGAGAATATTACTCATATCACTGGTGTTGTTATTAACGGCTTGTAGTGGTGGCCGGGCAGTCGCCCCCGTTGGTAATCAAGGCTATGCTACTAAAACACCGCCAGTCAAATACACACCAGCAGAACCTCCAGCAGTCTATAAAGTCAGTAAAGGTGAGACCTTGTATTCAATTAGTTGGCGTTATGGCATGGACTATAAAACACTCGCCAAGATAAATAATATTCGCTCACCTTATAAAATTTTTGTAGGTCAGCGCTTACGCTTTAAGTCGTCAAGCACAAGTGTTAAAACACAAACTAGAACAACAACTAAACCGCAAGTCACAGCTAATAAGTCAGCAACAAGCAAAACAACTAAGAAAGCAGTACCGACTAATATATCCAATACTAGATTGACATGGAGATGGCCTACAAAAGGTAAAATCGTATCGACTTACTCGAAAAGTGCTGCCGGCCGGAAAGGTATTAATATCGCAGGAAAATCAGGCCAAAGTGTTGTCGCAGCGGCATCAGGTAAGGTGGTTTATAGCGGTAGTGGTTTGCCAAGATATGGCAATTTACTGATCATCAAACATAATGATGTTTATTTAAGTGCTTATGCTCACAATAAAACCTTGTTGGTGAAGGAAGGGCAGCAGGTAAAATCGGGACAAAAAATAGCATTATTAGGAAAAACAGGGACTCAAAATAATCAACTTCACTTTGAAATTAGACGTAACGGTAAGCCGGTTGATCCAATGCGTTTTTTACCAAAACAATAATAGCCCAGTGAATGCGCTACAATAGCCCGTCTTTTGTAGCAATAACATAATAGTAAGAGGAATTAGCATTGGAAATAGGTGCAACAATGCAGCGCATTAAAGAACTTCGGGGTCGCAGTGACGATCTTAGGGGGTATCTTTGACTATGATGTTAAGGCGGAGCAATTAGTAGAAGTCACACGAGAGCTAGAAGCATCAGCAGTTTGGGATAATCCAGAAAGGGCTCAACAATTAGGCAAAGAACGCGTTAATTTAGAGCGTATCGTCACCACATTATCAAATCAACGTGAAACATTGGAAGATGCTAAAGAGCTGTTGGAAATGGCGGTAGAAGAGCAGGATCAGGATACCTTTAATGCGGTCACTGATGATTTAGATGAACTCGAACAAGCATTAGCCAAACTTGAATTTCAGCGTATGTTTTCTGGCAAGATGGATGCGAATAACGCTTATCTTGATATTCAATCGGGTTCAGGTGGAACAGAAGCGCAAGATTGGGCTAATATGGTGTTGCGGATGTATTTACGCTGGGGTGATTCACAGGGCTTTAAGGTTGAATTAGTTGAAACTTTTGCAGGTGAAGTCGCAGGTATAAAAAGTGCCACTATTCACTTTGAAGGTGACTATGCTTTTGGCTTATTGCGCACAGAAACAGGAGTCCATCGTCTAGTGCGTAAATCACCATTTGATTCGAGTGCAAAAAGACATACTTCTTTTTGTAGTGTATTCGTCTATCCTGAGGTAGATGATAATATTGATATTGAGATTAATAAGGCTGATTTGAGAGTTGATACTTATCGTGCCAGTGGCGCAGGTGGACAGCATATTAATAAAACTGATTCGGCGGTACGTATTACCCATTTACCAACAAATACAGTCGTACAATGTCAATCTCAGCGCTCTCAACATAAGAACAGGGATACCGCAATGAGCTTGTTGAAAGCAAAACTATATGAGCTCGAATTACTCAGGCAAAACGAAGAAAAACAAGTAGCAGAAGATGGCAAGGCAGACATTGGTTGGGGCAGTCAAATTCGTTCCTATGTACTCGATCAATCACGAATCAAAGATTTACGTACCAATGTTGAAACAGGTAATACCCAAGCTGTTTTAGATGGCGGTTTAGAACTATTTATTGAAGCATCCTTAAAATCAGGACTTTAATCGGACATTAAAATGACAAACGAAATAGAACAAGATGAAAATAGATTAATCGCTCAACGCCGGGAAAAGTTGGCAGTGTTACGGGAAAAGGGCAATGCTTTCCCAAATGATTTTCGTCGTAATGTGGTAAATGCTGAATTAGCCGTTGAATATGAAAATACGACAGCAGAAGAACTAAAAACATCACCTCGCCGAGTTAAAATTGCTGGTCGACTAATGACTAAGCGTGTGATGGGTAAAGCAAGCTTTGCCAACATTCGTGATATGTCAGGCAATATGCAGTTATATGTTAAACGAGATGATTTAGCCGAAGGTGTTTATGCTGATTTTAAGCGTTGGGACCTGGGCGATATTATTGCTGCCGAAGGGGTGATGTTTCGCACTCAAAAAGGTGAATTATCGGTGATGGTCGATGATATTCGATTATTGACTAAATCTTTACGCCCATTACCTGAAAAATTCCATGGTTTGTCTGACCAAGAAACACGCTATCGTCAGCGTTATGTTGATTTAATTATGAATGAAGCAAGTCGTGAAACCTTCATCATTCGTACTCGTGTTATTGATGGAATTCGCCGTTTTTTAATGGCTAAAGATTATTTAGAAGTTGAAACGCCAATGATGCAAGCCATTCCTGGTGGTGCAACAGCAAGACCTTTTACGACTTATCATAACGCTTTGGATATGGATTTGTTTTTACGAATTGCACCAGAGTTATATCTGAAACGTCTAGTCGTTGGCGGTTTTGAACGTGTCTTTGAAATCAACCGCAACTTCCGTAATGAAGGTTTATCAACTCGCCATAATCCAGAATTTACCATGGTTGAGTTTTATCAAGCGTATGCTGATTTTAATGATTTAATGGACTTAACAGAAGAAATGTTAAGGGCAGTAACACAAGATGTATTGGGGACATCACAAGTGCATTATCAGGGCACAGATTTAGACTTTTCAAAGCCCTTTCATCGAATGACAATTATTGAATCTATTTTGCACTTTAATCCACAAGTAACGGCTGAGCAATTGGCTACGTTAGAAGCCGCTACAGTTGTAGCTGAAGGCTTAGGTATTCCACTAAAAGAGAGTTACGGACTAGGTAAAGTCCAAATTGAGATCTTTGAAAAAACAGTTGAACATCGCTTGATGGAGCCAACCTTTATTACTGCCTATCCCACGGAAGTATCACCTTTGGCTCGACGCAGTGATAATGATCCATTTGTAACCGATCGGTTCGAGTTTTTTGTCGGCGGTCGTGAAATTGCTAATGGTTTCTCAGAGTTAAATGATGCTGAAGATCAAGCAGAACGTTTCCAAGCACAAGTAGCTGAAAAAGATGCGGGTGATGATGAAGCTATGCATTTTGATGAAGATTATATTCGTGCATTAGAATATGGCATGCCGCCTACGGCTGGAGAAGGGATCGGTATTGATCGTTTGGTGATGTTATTAACTGATTCACCATCAATCCGTGATGTACTATTATTCCCTCATATGCGACCAGAAATATAGGGTCAAAAGTTAAGGTGAGGATTAGCTTTCTCAGTTTTTAGGGGAAAGCTAATTTGAGTGCTAGAATCCGAACAGCGCTAATGCCTCAGCATATTCTTCACTATTTTCATCCAATTCACTGACGCTTATTCCTGTTTCGATACCTAATTTCGCAAAAGCAGGTACCTTAGCGAGCACTTCAGGAGCTAATGCTTTTTCTGTATTGAAATATGTTTGTAAACTGGCGACTTGAACAATATCCACTAAATCAGGGCCGTTGGTACTATTTCGATTAAGGTTTTCATGTTCGGCAGCTACGGCGATTAATGATTCTGGAAATTCCCAACTTTTTAAAATTGCCTCACCAACGCGAGGATGTAAACTGGCCATTACGTCATCCAATAATGCCGAGTTTTGCAGTAAATCTGGTTTTTCTTCGGCCTTCATAAGAATAGGAAGAATACCGATATCATGAATTAATCCTGCCAGCATGGCTTCGTCAGTTTTTATTCCGGGTTGATTTGTGGCGAGTACTTGGCTGATTGCCGCAACTTCGGTGCTGTGTTTCCACAAATCATGGAGGCGTTTATCCAAGCGATTAGAGGTGGCTTGGAACATTTGTTCCATAACAAGGCTAGTCACAAGGTTGCGCACCATGGTGAGTCCTAATCTTGAAACCGCCATTTGCACACTTTCTACTGCCAGCCTGCCACGATAAAGCGCACTGTTAGCAACCTTCATTAACCGTGCAGATAAGGCCGCATCAGTAATAATAATGGCTGCTAATTGTGCCGCCGTCGCATCAGGATCATCGACTACTTCACGTACTTGCAATGCGACTTCTGGTAATGTTGGTAGCACCAGTGTGCCGCTTTCAAGATCGGCTAATATTTCTTTATAAAAAATTTCTTGTTCTGTCATCGCAATAAGTTATGTAAAATGTTGTTTGGAGTGCTGACCATTTTCAGTTATTTTGCACAATTTGCCAACCATTTTTGCAATTTTCAGGTATTAACTTGAACGAAGATTTTCCTAGAATTAAGCGTCTACCGCCGTATGTGTTTAATATTGTTAATGATTTAAAGGCGCAGGCTCGTGCTCGTGGCGAGGATATTATTGATTTCGGTATGGGTAATCCCGATCGACCTGCACCCGCGCATATCATTGATAAATTAATCGAAGCGGCTCAAAGGCCCGATACTCACCGCTATTCTGTGTCTCGAGGGATCCCTCGTTTGCGCAAAGCCGTGTGTGACTGGTATCAACGTAAGTTTGATGTTGCATTAGATTCTGACTCAGAAACAATCGTTACGATCGGTTCTAAAGAAGGTTTAGCGCATCTTGCTCTGGCAACAGTCGGGCCGGGAGATGCCATTCTTGTCCCTAATCCAGCTTATCCCATACATCCTTATGGTTTTGTGATTTCTGGCGCAGATATCCGACATGTTCCTTTGGTTGAGGGAGGTGATTTCTTTGCCGAATTGGAGAAATCAGTTAAGGATTCTTGGCCGAAGCCAAAAATGTTGGTATTAAACTTTCCAGGTAATCCAACAACACAATGTGTCGATTTAGAATTTTTTGAACGGGTGGTCGCTTTTGCGAAAGAGCATGAAATTTGGGTTGTGCATGACTTAGCTTATGGCGAGATAACCTTTGACGGTTATAAAGCACCTTCAATTCTGCAAGTGCCTGGTGCAAAAGACGTGGCGGTAGAATTCTATACCTTATCGAAAACTTACAATATGCCAGGTTGGCGTGTGGGCTTTATGTCAGGTAATAAAACCTTAGTGGCAGCATTAGCTAGAATGAAGTCGTACCTTGACTATGGTATGTTTACCCCGATTCAAGTAGCAGCAATTGCAGCATTAGATGGCCCACAAGATTGTGTGGATGAAGTTGTTGCAACCTACAAAAGTCGCCGGGATGTATTGTGTGATGGTCTCAATGCGATAGGGTGGAAAGTTGAGAAACCGAAAGCAACAATGTTTGTTTGGGCAAAAATCCCTGAAAAATATCGTGAAATGGGATCGTTAGAATTTACTAAAAAATTATTACAAGAAGCAAAAGTAGCAGTATCACCGGGCATTGGCTTTGGTGAATATGGTGATGACCATGTGCGCTTTGGTTTAATTGAAAATGAACATCGTACACGTCAGGCGATCCGTGGGATTCGCGACATGTTTAGGAAAGGATAAAAATAAAGTGCAATCAGTAAAAGTAGGTGTTTTAGGTTTAGGAACTGTCGGCAGTGGCACGGTTAATGTGCTTCGTCGTAATTTAAAAGAAATTACGCGTCGAGCAGGACGGGATATTGAGATCTCTCGCGCCGCCGATCGTGATTTTGATAACCCTAAAGCATGTAATACAGACGGTATTGCCCTCACCACAGATGCGCACGATATTGTTTGTGATCCAAGCATTCAGATTGTAGTGGAGTTGATTGGCGGAACAGGCATTGCCCGTGAATTAGTATTAGAAGCGATAGCGAATGGCAAACATGTCGTCACCGCCAATAAAGCATTGATTGCAATGCATGGTAATGAGTTATTTGCAAAAGCCCAAGAGAAGGGCGTTACAGTCGCTTTTGAAGCGGCTGTTGCGGGCGGTATTCCCATCATTAAAGCCATGCGTGAAGGTTTGGCTGCAAATAGCATTGAATGGTTAGCAGGTATTATCAACGGTACCGGTAATTTTATTTTGACGGAAATGCGTGATAAAGCACGTGATTTTCCAGATGTACTCGCAGAAGCACAAGCATTAGGCTACGCAGAAGCGGATCCAACATTTGATGTCGAAGGTATTGATGCGGCACACAAGTTGACGATTATGGCTTCGATTGCTTTTGGTATCCCACTACAATTTGATAAAGCCTACACAGAAGGTATTAGTAAAGTGTCTCAAGAAGACGTCAAATATGCCTCTGAATTAGGTTATCGTATTAAACACCTAGGTGTTACCAAGAAAACGGAACAAGGAATTGAATTACGTGTTCATCCAACCTTAATTCCCCATCGTCGATTGATTGCCAATGTTGATGGCGTAATGAATGCAGTATTAGTTCAGGGTGATGCCGTTGGCCCGACACTTTATTATGGTGCCGGTGCAGGCTCTGATGCTACAGCTTCAGCGGTAGTAGCTGATATTATTGATATTGTTAGAGCCTTAACAACGGATCCTGAAAATCGTGTGCCACATTTAGCATTCCAACCAGATGCCTTAGTGGATACGCCAATATTACCAATGTCAGAAGTAGTGACATCATACTATCTTCGCATTCATACTGAAGATAAACCGGGTGTATTGGCTGATATCACGCGCATTCTAAGTGAGCAAGAAATTAGTATTGAAGCGATCTTACAAAAAGAGCCAGAACAGCAAGGTGGGATTGTTCCTGTCATTATGCTGACACAACAAATTGTTGAAAAAAATATGGATGCTGCAATTACACAGATTGAAGCATTACAATCAGTTCAAGATTCTGTTATGCGTATTCGCATGGAATCTTTAGGATAGTTTAAAAATGTATAATTTTTAATTCTAGCCTTAATAAATATATAGTTTAAGAGGAAAAAATATGCCATTTCGACCACGTTACACAGGTTTAATCGAAAATTATCGTGATCGCTTACCCGTGAGTGAAGACACAAAACTAATTAGCTTGGGTGAAGGTAATACTCCACTTCTTAAATTGAATAATATTCCAGTAGTATTAGGAAAAGATGTTGAAATTTACGTCAAATATGAAGGTTTAAACCCGACAGGATCATTTAAAGACCGTGGTATGACCATGGCGGTAACCAAAGCGGTTGAAGACGGCAGTAAGGCCATTATTTGTGCCTCTACGGGTAATACGTCAGCATCCGCAGCAGCCTATGCAGCTCGTGCAGGCATTGCTGCATTTGTATTAATTCCTGAAGGTAAAATTGCTTTGGGTAAATTGGCGCAAGGCATGATGCATGGTGCAACCGTTATTCAAATCAAAGGTAACTTTGATGAAGGCATGCAACTCGTTAAAGACGTGGCTGAACATGCACCAGTAACGATTGTGAATTCAATTAACCCATTCCGTCTACAAGGCCAGAAAACAGCCGCATTTGAAATTGTCGAAGAATTATCACGAGCACCAGACTTCCATTGCTTGCCTGTAGGAAATGCTGGAAATATCACCGCCCATTGGATGGGCTATAGTGAATACTTCGATGATGGAATTATTAAAGAGCGTCCTAAAATGGTCGGTTATCAAGCGGATGGTAGCGCGCCATTTATGCGCGGTGAAATGGTTGATGATCCTGAAACAGTGGCCACCGCTATTCGTATTGGTCATCCACAAAGCTGGGATAAAGCATGGAAAGTTAAAGAAGAATCACAAGGTTGGTTTGATGAATGTAGTGATGCACAAATTTTAGCAGCACAAAAATTATTAGCAGAGCATGAAGGCATATTCTGTGAACCCGCATCTGCAACATCATTAGCCGGTGCTATTAACGATATTAATAGTGGCAAAATTCCTGAAGGCAGCATGATTGTTTGTACCTTGACTGGCCACGGCTTAAAAGATCCTGATACTGCAATTAAACAAAGCACAGCACCCATGTTAACGGTTGATGCAACATTAGATGCTGTTCGTGATGCGATTTTGACTAATATGGCGGACTAAATTGAGCGATTCACCTCAAGTCACAGATCAAGAAATAGCCGCGGCCAAAGTGCCGCACGATATTTTCTTGAGTAATTTGATTATGAACCATATCTTATTGTTCACTGCGATTGCAGCCTTTGGTGGAAAATACATTAGTTTTTTAATATTAATCCCTATTTTCTCTTTTATAGCACTGGCAGTTACTTTCTACCGTGCCAGTCGAGTCAAGCGAGAAGATAGTGAATTTGTCTATGTGCACTGGAAAATTGCACGCCGTTGGAGCT
>JAUXFA010000186.1 GCA_030620285.1 Piscirickettsiaceae bacterium | reverse complement strand
GGCATTGGACCAACACGAGTTAAATCTGTACCTGTAGTACATCATCTCGCTCATGCCAGTAGCGCCTATCACCTCAGTGGCTTTAAAGAAAAAACAGCTATTATTGGTATTGATGGTAAAGGTGAATATGCCACCACCTTTTTTGGCTATGGTGAAAATGGCAAGATCCATAAAATTAAAGAATTCTATGATCCTGATTCTCTGGGCGGCATGTATGGCGCACTAACTGAACTTCTTGGTTTTGAAATGTTAGATGGGGAATTCAAAGTGATGGGAATGGCCCCTTATGGCAATCCTAAGCGCTTTGATTTCTCACGCCTAATTGATTGCCATGATGGGGAATTTCAGGTTAATACTAAACTGGTGAATACTGTTGGCCTAAGACGTTATAAGAAAGAGGGTAAAGGCTACTTCTTTAGTCCCAAGCTCATCGAATGGCTTGGTCCGATGCGTGATGGTGATGAAATTGATGATCCTTATATCGATTATGCTGCCAGTATCCAAGATCTACTAGAAAAAACAGCTTTGCATCTGATTGATTATTATTTAGGTGACATCATTAAAGAAACCGGCAAAGTCTGTTTTGCTGGTGGCGTAGCCTTAAACGTTAAACTTAATCAACGCATTATTGCCATGCCGGATGTAAAAGAACTGTTTGTTCAACCTGCTGCCAGTGATGCCGGTACCGCAATCGGAGCAGCCAGTTATGCTTCTGAAATAGCCGGTGTTGCCGTTGAAAAGATGGAGCATGTTTATCTCGGTCCCTCCTATACAAATAAACAATGCATTGAGGCTTGTGAAGACTATCCTGAAAAGGTGACCTGGCAACACTTAGAAAATACCACCCAACAAACAGCTGCAATTCTTAATGCAGGCAATCCTGTTTCATGGTTTCAAGGACGAATGGAATTTGGACCACGTGCATTGGGTAACCGCAGCATTATTGGTAGTCCTAATCACGCAGGTGTCGCTAATAGAATTAATGCCCAAATTAAATACCGTGAACGCTGGCGTCCATTTTGTCCTAGCATGTTAGATACCATCGCTGCTGAAATATTACAGACTGATCACCCTAGTCCATACATGACTTTTACCTTTGACGTTGCCGAACAATGGAAGTCACGCATTCCAGAAGTAGTACATGAAGATGGGACTGCTCGCGCCCAAATTGTCACTAAGGCAACCAACCCTAGATATTATTCTTTACTACAAGAAATGGAAAAATTGAACGGTAATGGAGTGGTACTCAATACCTCACTCAATCGTCGAGGTGAACCAATGGTCTGCAGCCCTACCGATGCACTTAATATGTTTTTTGGATCTGATTTAGAATACCTTGTGATGGAAGATATTTTAGTCACAAAGTGATGTAATACTCTTATTTTCTAGCTGCTTGTTTAGCTTTACGCTTTATTCTATTAACCTTATGAGAAAAGATATCACCAATCATCGTTTTGTCTTCGGCTGATAATGTAGTGGTTTGACGATATTGCTTAAAAAATCTTAAACGCTGTGTTCGCGATAAATAGTTTGGGGCAATCTTATCTAAATTTGCTAGATCTTTTAGCTGTCGATAATACAATAATGGCCAAAATAACCGTTTCCCCGAAGGACAGTCAATCAGGAAAATTTTAGGCACTTTATCCGCTTCATTCTCTTGAACTAGGATATTTCGCCAATGAAGATCATTGTGGCAAAATCGGTTTTGATGTAATACGGCAGTGATGTGTGCTAACTGAGAAATAATGGCATTTCGCCAAGCTTTATCAGTAAATTTATCTGATTGCTGGTTAGCGTTATCCATCAGATCGCGGACATTATTAATTCCTTCGGTAATCAATATTCCTTTTATTGTTTTTAACAGAAAACTCTGTTCACCATATGCCACGACACGTGCGGCAGGAATATTCATTTTATTAAACCAGTGCTGATTTTTAGCTTCTACCCTTAATCGTGAAAAGCCAAACCAGCTACCCCATCCAATCGAACGGAAATAACGTTTTACAAAATAAAGCTGTCCATCCAGTTCATGTGAAAAAATTTCACTTTGTGCGCTTCTGGAAATAATCTTGGCCTCTAACTTAAATACCTCACTCATCGACGAAAAATGTTTGGCTACTATTGTTTTATCCCATGGAGGGAAAACTATCCATTTATTTAGCCGCGGAAGCATTCACTAACCCTTTGCCGCGAGATCATCATATCCTTGTGGATTATTGGTCTGCCAGCGCCAAGCATCTTCCACCATATCGGTAAGTGTTTTTTTAGATTGCCATTCCAACTCTTTATTTGCCAAAGATGAATCAGCGTAACATTCCGCTATATCACCAGAACGTCGTGCTACTGTTTGATAGGGTATATCTCGATCTGATGCTTGTTGAAAAGCTTTAATAACATCCAGAACACTGTAGCCAATCCCTGTGCCAAGATTATAAACCTTGCAATAAGATTCTGATGTTGATTTATTTAACGCATCTAATGCCTTCAGATGACCTCGCGCCAAATCAACTACGTGAATATAATCTCGGACACCGGTACCATCTTTAGTTGGATAATCATCACCAAAAACAGATACTTTTTCCAATTTTCCTACTGCAACTTGTGATACATAGGGCAGTAGATTATTGGGAATACTCGCCGGATCTTCCCCTATCAAACCACTTTTATGAGCACCCGCCGGATTAAAATATCGTAGCAAGATCACTGTCAAATCACTTAATACAGATTGAGAAATATCTCTCAACATTTCCTCGATTATAAGCTTGCTACGTCCATAAGGATTGGTTGCCGACAATGGAAATTGCTCATTTATCGGTACAGTCTTAGGATCGCCATACACGGTGGCAGAGGAACTAAATACCAATTTATTAACTGCAAATTGTTGCATAATCTCGACTAGAACCAAAGTAGCGATCAAATTATTTTGATAGTACTTCAGCGGTTGTTCACAGGACTCCCCAACAGCCTTAAGGCCTGCAAGATGAATAACCGCATCTATTGAGTTGGACTCAAATACAGCAATCAGAGCATCTTTATCCCGAACATCCATTTGGTAGAAACTTAAGGTTTTACCCGTTATTTTCTGGACTCGCGTTAATGATTGCTGACAACTATTCGACAAATTATCTACCACCACCACATCAAAGCCTGATTGAAGTAGTTCTACGCAAATATGGCTGCCAATATAACCGGCTCCACCAGTCACTAATATTGTTTTAATCGCGACTCTCCTTTTGAATGTGTTGATTTTCAATTTACCGTTATAGATTATCATCTGGCTCGCAGATGCTTGCTAACGCTTTGGTCCATGGATTCTTAGGATGTGCGATGTCTTCTTGCTATGATGATAATTTCCTCAAAAACCACCTTATTTTATCAAGATACATTCCGAACAACGTTGAACAGGAAATCCTATAAAAAAGTCGGCGCCGCGGAAGCATGAACCAATTCCTCCATAACCTTTTATACCAAGCTTTTTCCTTTAATTTTTCATCGGTATTATCTGGAGAAACTTCCTCCAATGCCAACATCCAATTAGAATCTTTCTCATAGCCTAAATCTATTAACGGATTAGTCAAATCTCCATACTTCTGAATCTGCGCTTTTAGATAAGCCAGCTGACCACGCCAATTACCAATACTCGCAGCACTAATTGGTCGAAGACCTCCCAAGGCCGCAATGGTTCGGTCCGAGGGTGTTGCAACTAAATGGTATTCGCTAAACTTCACCTTCCTCTGTAAAAAAGGCATTTTGTCTTGTATGTATTGTTGGGTCTTGTCTGGATCAGTTACCAAGTCTTCGTAACGCACAGTAATAAACCTTGAGGTCTCTGCCGACAAATTTTTAGCTATATGTTGATGGCTAAACCATGTCTGCAAATT
>JAUXFA010000001.1 GCA_030620285.1 Piscirickettsiaceae bacterium | reverse complement strand
TAGATTTAAGCGGGCTTTTTCTGAGGTGTAACAATAATTACTGGAAATTATTTTACTGCTTTTTGAGTCTTTTTAACCAAACGTTTTAGTGCGCCTTTTGGCTTGGTTGCAGCGATAGCTTCTAAGTTAGTTGGTTCACCAACAATAATAGAACCGCCCATACCAGCACCCCAATGTGGGTCACATTTGTATAGGTATACGCCTCCAACAGTCAGTGGTTCAGTTGTGAAGTTTTCACCCATTGCTGATGTGAAACCTTTTGCACCTTCAGGGATGTATTCAGTTTTGCTTTGGTCTTTATTAGTAAAAATAGTATTAACAATATGTCCATTCATGTTTTCCCAAGAAACTGTATCACCTGGAGCTACTTTAAGAACTAGAGGGTTAAATGCAGTAACTTCAGCGTTTACTACGTGATTTTCAGCCATAACCGATGTCGATAATAAAACTGATGCACCAACGAGTGCACCTATAAGTGATTTGCCATACTTCATGATATTTCCTCTTTATATTATTTAGTTATTTGCCTTAGTGCAGTTGTAGCTTGCCACAATGAAGCTGAACTGAACCTGAACAGATTGAAATGCATCTTTGTGCTTTTTCGGATAACGGCTATGTCCGTATACGACATATGGATATTACCTCGAAATGAGGCGTACGTCCAATAACAGTGCGCCCGGAGAGTGTTAGATTACTTATAAATAGCGCTTTCTATCGCCTGCTTTGCACCGAGTAAGGTAAAATCAGTTTGCCCTTTAGAACCATCAAGCAATACAAAATCAAAGTGGATGTTATCACCAGAAATGAGTGCCTCAATTGTACTCAGATGGGGACGATCTTTTCCTTGCCAAATAGGGCATATCACTCGTTCTGGCAACCTTTCGGCTACAATATGGTTCACACTGAAGTCTTTCTCAGTACTGATACTCTCATCGTCATGAACGACAATGGCATTAATGCCTTCCTCTTCAGGAACGATAAGGGCAACAAAGCCACGGATCATTTGTACAGGTTTTTGGTCATCAATTTGAAAGGTGGGTAACTGCGTTTGTGACAATTCGTCAAAGCCATGATCAGATAGGCTAAAATCCATCCAAACTTCGCCTTGTTCAGATTTGAAAATAGCTAATTCATAGCCGGCTTCATTTCGGACCATAGCGGACTGACTTTGAGTTTGTGTTGAGGCGTGAGTAAATGTTTCTAGTCGCCACTCTGCATGGGAAGCCATCGGAAATAGGCAACAGACTAACAGTATAATTTTTTTCATGACGATCCTTCGGTTTTTTGTAATGCCCACATGGCAGCATAACGTCCATGTGCAGCAAGTAATTGTTCATGATGTCCACGTTCAACGATAGTACCATGCTCAAGTACTAAAATAGTATCGGCATCAATGATGGTCGATAAGCGATGGGCAATGACTAAAGTTGTTTTATTGCTACTGATAGATTGGAGCTCACGATTAATCGATTGTTCCGAATGACTATCGAGAGCAGAAGTGGCCTCGTCAAAAATAAGGATTTGTGGGTTTTTTAGTAGTGTTCGGGCAATAGCAACACGCTGTTTTTCACCGCCGGATAGCTTTAAACCGCGTTCACCGACAATGGTGTCATATCCTTTAGGCAAGCTAGTAATGAAGTGATGAATATGAGCTTGTTTTGCAGCATCAATAACAGCTTGTTTGTCAACGGTGGGATTACCATACAAAATATTGTGATAAATCGTATCGTTAAAGAGTACGGTGTCTTGCGGTACAACCCCTATTGCTTGGCGCAAACTGTGTTGTTGCACCGTGCTAATGTCAATGCCATCAATAGTAATATTGCCGGCTTGGGGATCATAAAAACGGAACAATAATCTAACTAGCGTGGATTTACCAGAGCCGCTTGCCCCTACAATAGCAATTTTTTCACCGGCTTCGACGGTAAAATTAATGTCGTGGAGAATGGCGCGGTTAGAATCATAATGGAAGTTAACATGGTTAAATTGAATCTTGCCTCGAGGCACCTCCAAGACGGCAGCACTTACATTATCAACAGTCTCTTGATGTTGTTCTAGTAACTTAAACATGCGCTCCATATCGGCCAATGAATGACGAATTTCACGATAAACAAAACCCAGGAAGCCAAGAGGTAGATACAATTGCAACAAAAAGGCGTTGATTAAAACCAAATCACCTAAGCTTAATTCACCTGCAACAACACCTTGCCCTGCCAATAACATTAAAATAGTTAGACCAATAGCAATAATGGCACCTTGACCGACATTAAGTAGTGATAATGACGTTTGGTTTTTTATGGCCGATTGTTCCCAGCGAATTAATTTGTCATCGTAGCGTTGTAATTCATAATGTTCATTATTAAAATATTTAACCGTTTCATAATTTAATAAACTATCAATCGCGTGATTATTGGCCTGGGAGTCCATTTCATTCATGGTGCGGCGAAAGCGCATTCGCCATTCTGTTACCACCAAGGTATAGCTTATATATAACAGTATTGTTCCAGTGGTGATAACAGCAAAAATACTGTCATATTGTGATAGTAGAATAATGGTGATCAAGGCAATTTCGACTAGCGTTGGTAGGATATTGAAGATCATAAAATTCATTAAAAAGCTGATACCGCGAGTACCACGCTCAATATCTCGGGAGATACCACCGGTTTGTCGTTCTAAATGAAACCGCAACGATAATTTATGTAAATGGCTGAAGATATTGCCCGCTATTTTTCGTACAGAGTTATAAATAACTTTGGCAAACAGAGCATCACGTAACTCACTAAATAGACTGCTCGCTAGGCGCAATAAGCCATAGGCGACAAGCATAGCGACAGGAAGAAAAATAATCTCTTGTTGCTGAGGATCGAGCGCATCAACAGCACCTTTTAGCGCAAGAGGAATACCCACATTGGCTAGTTTTGCGAAGGAGAGCAGTGCTAATGCAAATATCACGCGGCCTTTAAACGTCCATATATAAGGTAGTAGGCTACGAATTGCTTTCCAGTCATGATGATCTTTCATGGGCGAAGTTTAGCGTATTCTCTTCCGTTGAGGGAAAGCAGGAAGCCGCAGTATTCATTTTTGGGTATAATTAATCGGTTATACATTTGAATAATTTAATTTTGCAGCACTGATAGGTGAAATCAATGCCACTATATGAATACCGTTGTGATGCCTGTGAGCATGAATTTGAGGCCTTACAAAAAATGAGTGATGATGCATTGGTATCTTGCCCTGTTTGTGATGAATCTGCATTGCGGAAACTTGTCTCAGCAGTTGGGTTTCGCCTAAAAGGTGATGGCTGGTATGAAACGGATTTTAAAAGTGGACAAAAACGTAATATTGCCGATGCCAAGCCAGATTCATCTGGAAAAAAATCAAGTGCGACAGCTAGCCATTAAAATTGATACTAAATTATGCGTAAATATCTGATAGCAGGCTTACTAATATGGATCCCACTAGGTATTACCTTCCTAGTGATTCGTGCGATTGTTGGTTTGTTGGACCGGATATGGTTGCTGTTGCCACAGGCATATCAGCCAGATAATTTAGTCGGCTTTCATATTCCTGGTTTAGGTGTTGTGTTATCAGTTATATTGGTATTGGCGACAGGAATGATTGTTGCCAATTTAATAGGTAAGCGCATTGTGGCGGCTTGGGAATCTTTATTAGCCAGAATCCCGATTGTTCGTACTTTGTATGCCGGAATTAAACAAATTATGGAAGCGGTATTGGCAACAGATGCTAAATCGTTTCGAAAAGTATTATTGATTGAATATCCACGTAAGGGCCTGTGGAGCTTGGCATTTATGACTCAAGATAACTTGGGGGAAGTGCAAGAAAAAGCAGGATCGAATGTGATCAGTGTATTTGTTCCTACCACGCCAAACCCGACATCAGGTTTTGTGATCATGGTGCCTACAGAAGATGCCATTGAATTGGATATGCCGATTGAAGATGGATTGAAAATGATTATTTCCATGGGGGTCGTTGTGCCACCTTGGCAAAAAGATAAATTAGTCGACGGTATCACTGCCGACGAAAACATTAACTAAGAGTTCTATACAGATCTCATAAATTTGGAAAGAAGATTATGCGTAGCCATTATTGCGGCGATGTAAACGAAACATTGGATGGAAAAAAAGTAACAGTTGCTGGTTGGATGCACCGTCGTCGAGATCATGGCGGCGTTATTTTTATTGATCTTCGTGACCGTGAAGGTTTAGTTCAGGTAGTGTGCAATCCTGAAGATGCTGAAAGTTTTGCCACGGCTGAGAGTGTTCGTAGTGAGTATGTATTACAAATTGAAGGTGAAGTACGTTTACGTCCGGAAGGTAGTGACAATCCTGACTTGAGCAGTGGCAAAATTGAAATCGTCGCTAAACGACTTGATATCTTGAATAGCTCTGAAACACCACCATTCCCTTTAACAGAACAAGCGGAAGTCAGTGAAGATGTTCGTCTGCGTCATCGGTATATCGATTTACGTCGCCCAGAAATGTTGCAAAAATTACGTTTCCGTTCACAGATAACACGGCAGTTGCGTAACTTTTTAGATGATAATGGTTTCTTAGATATTGAGACTCCAATTTTGACCAAGGCAACACCTGAAGGCGCACGTGATTATTTAGTACCAAGTCGAACTCACCCGGGGGATTTCTTCGCTTTACCTCAATCACCACAATTGTTTAAGCAATTATTAATGGTGTCAGGAATGGACCGTTATTACCAAGTAGTTCGTTGTTTCCGTGATGAAGATTTACGGGCTGATCGGCAACCAGAATTTACCCAAATAGATATTGAAACTTCGTTTGTTGAAGAACAAGATTTGATGATGATGATGGAAGACATGATCCGTAAATTGTTTGCCAATGTACTAGAGCAGCAATTACCGAATCCATTCCCACGAATGACCTATGCTGAAGCCATGGCACGTTTTGGTAGTGATAAGCCAGATTTGCGTATTGATTTAGAATTAGTTGAAATTAGTGACTTAATGAAAGGAGTTGATTTCAACGTATTCTCTGGCCCAGCCAATGATGACAAAGGACGTGTTGCAGCATTACGCGTACCTGGTGGAACTCGTCTTAGCCGTAAAGATATTGATGAATATACTAAATATGTCGGTATTTATGGTGCTAAAGGTCTAGCCTATATTAAAGTTAATGATCTTGCTGCGGGACGTGAAGGTTTGCAATCTCCGATTTTGAAATTCTTACCGGATGATGTTGTTGAAGCCATCATGAAACGGACCGAAGCAGAAACAGGCGATTTAGTATTTTTTGGTGCCGATACTGCTAATGTTGTCAATGAAGCTTTAGGTGCTTTGCGTGTTAAAGTGGGTCATGATTTAGATATGGTGAAGCATGGCTGGCAACCGCTATGGGTTGTTGCATTTCCAATGTTTGAATGGGATGACAAAAATGATCGGTGGACGGCATTACATCATCCATTTACTGCGCCACGCGAATCTGATTTGGAGTTACTTGAAACTGATCCAGGTAAGTGTTTATCACGCGCCTACGATATGGTATTGAATGGTACTGAATTAGGCGGTGGATCAATGCGTATCCATAAAGCAGATGTGCAAAGCAAGGTATTTGAATTATTAGGCATTTCAAAAGAAGAAGCGGATGATAAGTTTGGTTTCTTATTAGAAGCTTTAAAATTTGGTTGTCCGCCGCATGGTGGCTTAGCCTTTGGTTTAGATCGTCTCGCGATGCTAATGACGGGCTCCGCTTCAATCCGTGATGTAATGGCATTTCCAAAAACACAATCAGCAAGTTGTTTATTAACCGATGCACCAAGTGCGGTCAGTGAGCCACAGTTAAAAGAATTAAATATTCGTTTACGTAAGCAAGCGACCATTGTCGATGGAACAACCACAGAGTAATTAAAGAGCTTTAGCATTAATGGTAGGAGCGAAGGTTATGAGTGAACAAGCAGCAATAGCATCATGTACTGAACGACGTTATGAAATTCGTCGAGCTGATTTACCATTAAGTTGCCCAACATCGGAGATGGATGCTTGGGATGCACATCCTCGCGTTTATTTAGATATTGACCAAAAGGGCGAAGTATCATGCCCATATTGTGGTGCTTTATACATTTTAGTTGATCGTTGAGCTTAGGAGTTTGAGCTCACCAGTACATGTCGCTGTGGCCGTGATAGTGAATACTAAACAAGAAGTATTATTGGCCCTACGACATGTTCATCAGCACCAAGGTGGCTTATGGGAGTTTCCTGGTGGCAAGGTTGATGCCGATGAAACGGTTTATGATGCTTTGCTACGTGAGATCAATGAAGAACTAGGCATTATCATTACATCGGCTCAGCCTTTGTTGAAAGTAACACATGAATATAATGATAAATCAGTATTATTAGATGTTTGGCAAGTAGACAAGTTTGAAGGCAGCCCAAAAGGACAAGAAGGCCAAAAATTACGCTGGGGTCTAATTTCAGCGTTAAATGCCGTTGATTTTCCTGCTGCAAATATGCCGATTATTACCGCACTTCAGTCGAACTAAATAGCAGTATAAAAATAGGTAAAAATAAATGAGTCTTGCACAGACAATCCCACAACAATTGCAATCAAGCATTGATAACATTATCACTAATGTAACGCCAAACCCATGGTTAAGCGAGCTTGAGAAAGCAGATTATATTGTGAAGATTAAAGCATTATTAAAACAAAAAGATGCAGTAGTGATTGCACATTATTACGTTGATGATGAATTGCAAGCTTTGGCCGAAGAAACCGGTGGTTATGTTTCGGACTCATTAGATATGGCTAATTTTGGTGCTCAGCATAGTGCCAGTACCTTAGTGGTGTGTGGTGTTCGTTTTATGGGCGAGACATCTAAGATTTTAAGCCCCGAGAAAACAGTTGTGATGCCAACTTTACAAGCAGAGTGTTCTTTGGACTTAGGCTGTCCGATTGAAGAATTTAGCCGTTTCTGCGATCAATACCCTGATCGCGAAGTCGTGGTATACGCCAATACTAGCGTAGAAGTAAAAGCACGTGCAGATTGGATTGTCACCTCAAGTAATGCCATCCAAATTATTAATCATTTAATGGCAGAAGGTAAAAAAATAATTTGGGGGCCTGATAAACATTTAGGCCAGTATATTAAAAATAAGACTGATGCCGATATGATTATGTGGCAAGGCAATTGTGTTGTGCATGATGAATTCAAGTTATATGAACTTGAACAGTTGATGGAAAAATACCCTGATGCTGAAGTATTGGTTCACCCTGAATCACCAGAAGCAGTAATAGCATTGGCCGATTTTGTAGGTTCCACCAAACAAATTATTGCTGCGGGTAAAAAATCAGCAGCAGATACCTTAATTATAGCCACTGATCATGGTTTGTTTTATAAAATGGGTCAGGCAGTACCAGAAAAGCGACTTATTCCTGCTCCAACGGGCGGCAAGAGTGCAACTTGTCAGAGTTGTGCCCATTGTCCGTGGATGGCAATGAATACCTTAGTTAATTTGTACGAAACGTTACGTGATACCACCAATACGATTGAAGTAGATGAGCAAACACGACAAAAAGCATTAATACCATTAAATCGTATGCTGGATTTTTCATATCAAAGTGGCATATTGACAGCCGGGGATGCATAAGTTTTAGATCTTAATGATAATCCGAAGGATTAAATTCATCTAAATCATACTGTTCTGTGGGAGAGGACTTATCTGGAATACGATGATTTTCTGATGCCCAATCACCCAAATCAATGAGTTTGCAGCGCTCACTACAAAATGGTTTCCATTGCTGCTCATCCTGCCAAGCAACGGGTTTACTACACTGGGGACAATTCACTTTTTTCATCATGTGGCCCGTGCTACATAATGCAGCTACTCAGTGAAAAATCAACATCTTCACTGACTTGCTGGGGCCGTTGGTCTATATTAAATTGCATAAATCGTACTGTAAAACGATGTTTTCCAGCACTTATTTCTGGGTAGTAAGAGACATTGTTAGTCATCTTTACTCTAATTAACTGAATGGGTTGATTGCTATCTAAGCTATGTTGATAAAATCCAGCCGGAGCAGTGTATTTTGTATAACCAGTACTAGAACGAATGAGTTTTAGCGACATATCAATAGCGGCACGCGCACTAGCAAACTGATCTAACCACATTAATAGTTGTTGTTTTCTTTCTTCTGCCAAGGTGTGTTGCAACCAAAAGTGATAGCCAGGAAGATCAAAGTCACAGCTGCCTCCAGGAATACTTGAGCGTTGCCGAATGCTGTATAAAAATTCATTATCGCGTAGTGTTTGGCCGATTGCAGATTTTTTTAAGTGCAGTAAATCAAGAATTTGGTCTAACTCGGCGAGCAGTTCATCAAGCGCTTGTTTATCGACGCCGGGTGTATTTTCTAATGCCGAAAGTGTTGTCACTAATCGTTCTAGTTCTTTAATGATTTCTGCTTTTAGGTCACTGCGTTCAAATACTGACAGGATGCTGAGCAAACCTTCAATGGCATCACGATTATGCAATTCAGAATCACCTCGTAATGCAAGATCAAGGCGTACAAATAACAGCTCAAGCCGCAGGAATGTGCGTATCCGCTCATTAAGGGGTTGTTCGTAAATGATAGTGTCAGACACAGGCAATAAAGGCCACATTCAAATTAAAACTGTCATTGTCCATGACTATGGTTCTACTGGCAACTCATTGCTGATGATTTAGCTAAACTAAGGTATTTTTTGTGCAATTGAAAAACTAATTTATCGAGCATGTTAGTAGCATTATTGTTGTGGATAACATCATCGGCAACAGCTAACCTTTGCTTGAGACCACTTTGGCTATTTATCATCAGTTGAGCGTCATCTTCAGAGATATTATCTCGCTGGCATAGACGTGTTAATTGTTGCTCAGGAGTGAGGTCAATCACAAGGATGCGGTCAACCAGATCTTGCATTTTGGCCTCAATCAGTAATGGGATAACCAAGATACAATATGGACTGCTGCACTGTTGACTTTGGAGCGTTAATTGTTGCCGTATTTTGGGATGTAAAATATTTTCTAACTGCTGCTTAGCGGCGCTATCGGCGAAAATAAGTTGCCGAAGTCCTAGCCGATTGAGGTAACCATCTTGTTGTATTATATCGGCACCAAAGGTCGCAATAATTTGTTGATAGGCAATTTGATTCGGCTCGACTAATTCTCTGGCAATGATGTCAGCATCAATAATGGCAATATCGTATTGAGAGAACAACTGGCAAACAGTTGATTTTCCACTGGCAATACCACCGGTGAGTCCAATTTTTAGCATAGGACCTTAGCTAATGCCAGCCCAATTGAGATAGCCATTATTAATTGTATTACCCCAAAGTAGGGCAATCCAGCCGGCTGCTGCTAAATAGGGTCCAAATGGAATAGGAATATCAGATTGATGCTGGCGGAAAATCATTAATGATATACCGACTACGGCGCCAACTAATGATGATAATAAAATAATGGAAGGTAGTAATGACCAGCCTAACCATGCGCCCAAGGCCGCTAATAACTTAAAGTCCCCATAACCCATACCTTCCTTGCCTGTCGCAAGTTTAAAAGCATGGAAGACCAACCAAAGCGATAAATAGCCAGCAATAGCACCGATGACACTTGCTTGTAAGTCAGTATAAACAGCAAACAGATTAAAAAAGATACCCAACCATAATAATGGCAAAGTAATGCTGTCAGGCAATAGCTGATGGTCAACATCGATAAAAGTAAGAGCAATAAGGGACCATGTAAGCAATAACGCCCCCATACATGCCCAATCAAAACCAAATTGCCATGCCACAATTCCAGATAAAGCGCCTGCCAATGCTTCAATAATAGGATAGCGTTTTGATATGGGGATTTTACATTGTTTGCACTTGCCAGCCAAGATTAAATAACTGATGACAGGAATATTCTCAACAGCGGTAATGGCATGATTACATTGCGGACAACGCGAGCGTGGCTTACTAAGAGTCAGCACCTCTAATGCTTGAGTTTCCTTACCATTGAGTTCATCACATTGTGTTTGCCATTCACGTTCCATTATCACTGGTAAGCGATAAATAACAACATTCAGAAAGCTACCGACCAATAAGCCTACAATGGTGGTAAAAGTAATGAATAACGGAGCCGAGTGTTGCAGTAAATCAATTAATTGCACCTGTTATACGACCGCACCAAGCTTGAATATTGGTAAATACATGGCAATCACTAAGGTACCAATCAATCCCCCTAGAATAACCATGATTAGAGGCTCCATCAAAGCAGTCATATTATCCACTGCATCTTCTACCTCGCGCTCATAAAAATCAGCGACTTTAGCCAACATCGAATCAAGTGAGCCAGATTCTTCACCGATCCCTACCATTTGCACCACCATATTAGGGAATAATTCAGTATTTTTCATTGCTACATTTAATTGAGTACCAGTTGATACTTCATCGCGCATTTCTAGGGTCGCTTCGGCAAAAACAATATTACCAGTCGCCCCCGCTACTGAGGCCATAGCTTCTACTAATGGCACACCGGCTTTAAACATCGTTGAGAATGTGCGTGCAAAACGAGCAATAGCACCTTTTTCGATAATAATGCCGATAACGGGAATTTTAAGTAGCATACGATCAAAGAAATGTTGCACTTTACGCGAGCGTTTTTTAGCTTGCATAATTCCTACGATTACACCGATGATGCTGCCAAAAATCAACCACCAGTATTGTTGAAACACCTGTGAAAGATTAATAATTACTTTAGTGAGCCCAGGTAAATCAGCCCCAAAGCCAGTAAATAAAGCCTCAAATTGCGGAATAACAAAAATCATCAATATGGCGGTAACAACAAATGCAACCACAATAATAGCCGCTGGATAAACCATTGCTTTTTTAACTTTGGCTTTAAGTGCTTCGGTTTTTTCCTGATAGGTAGCTATCTCATTAAGCAATGTTTCCAATGTACCCGATTGTTCACCGGCATTGACTAAGTTGATATACAAATCATTAAAATGGAGTGGGAATTTACCGTGTGATTCAGCAAGGCTGGTTCCGGATTCAACATCGGCCTTAATAGCAAGAATCATATCTTGCATACTGGCATTTTCATGACCTTCACCAATGATTTGCATAGACTGCATTAGCGGTACACCCGCCTCCATCATCGTTGCCAGCATACGGCTAAAGATCGCAATATCACCTGGTTTAATGGGTGGTTTTCTGGCGGCAAAAAGATCTTTAGGTTTCTTTTTGACTTTAATGGGCGTAATACCTTGGCGGCGAAGATTAGCGCGGACAGCATTTATGTTGGCGCCAGATTGTTGACCTTTGATACGCCGTCCCTGCTTATTTGTTCCTTGCCATAGGAATACCGGGTCAACTTGTGGTTTTTTTGCTTTTTTTGCTTGCGCCACGAATTACTCCTTGGTTACGCGGTTGATTTCTTCAAGGCTTGTTAAGCCTGCAGCCACTTTTTTAAGGCCCGAGCTTCTTAAATCAGCGACACCTTCTGATGCCGCTTGATCGGCCAGTTGTAGTGCATTGCCACCTTCCATAATGATACGTCCTAACGCTTCAGTAATTGGCATCACTTGATAGACACCGACGCGACCCTTATAGCCTTCAGTACAACTATCGCATCCTACGGCTTTATATACTGTGATGCCTTCGTCAATTTGAGCTTGGTTAAAGCCTTCTTCCAATAAGGCTTCAACAGGGAGTTTTTCGGTTGTCTTACAATTAGAACAAAGCCGACGAGCAAGACGCTGGGCGATAATCAATGTCACCGCTGAGGCAATATTAAAGGGTGGCACCCCCATATTGGCAAGACGAGTTAATGTTTGTGGCGCATCGTTAGTATGTAATGTAGACAGCACCATATGGCCTGTTTGTGCGGCTTTAATAGCGATTTCAGCTGTTTCTAAATCGCGAATCTCACCGACCATAATGATATCGGGATCTTGACGTAAAAAAGCACGCAAAGCATCAGAAAAATTCAAACCGACAGCGGGATTAACATTAACTTGATTGATGCCTGCTAAGGTGATTTCAGCAGGATCTTCGGCGGTTGAGATATTACGGTCATCGGTATTTAAAATATTGATTGCGGTATATAACGAGACTGTTTTACCACTACCTGTTGGCCCTGTTACCAAGATCATTCCGTAAGGTTGATGCATCACCTCTAAGAATATTTCTTTTTGATCATCTTCATACCCCAAAGCATCAATACCCAACTGGGCACTAGTCGGATCTAGGATACGTAATACAATTTTTTCACCGAATAAGGTGGGACAGGTATTCACCCGAAAATCGATAGCCTTTGTTTTTGATAGTTTTAATCGCATCCGGCCGTCTTGAGGAACCCGACGTTCGGCAATATTGAGCCGTGATAATACTTTTAAGCGAGCGGCAATTCGTCCACCTAGTGCGACAGGAGCCGTTTTATTTTCATGCAAAATCCCATCAATACGAGTCCGTACACGATATTTTTTCTCATAGGGTTCAAAGTGAATGTCTGATGCGCCGGCTTTAATAGCAGTGGTCAAAATACCATTTATAAATCTGACCACCGGGGTATCATCAATATTTTTATCAGAGTCATCTTTTTGTTCAATTTCATCTGGCCCTAAATCGATATCATCTAATTCAGCATCACCAAAATCATCGAGCTGATCAGCGCTATCATCTAAAGCACGTTCAATAGCGGTTGATAATTGTTGCTCTTCAACCAGCACCGGATAGGTATTTGAGCCAGTATTAAATTGAAATTCATCCAGCGCTTGTAGATTGGTGGGATCCGAAACAGCAACATAGAGTCTTTTGCCACGCTGATATAGTGGTAGCGCATTATGTTGGCGAATCAATTTTTCTTGGATAAGGTTAGTTGACGCCAGTTCCATATTCATGGTGTTTATATCAAACAGAGGCACACCAAATTCTTGAGATGCGATTGCCGCAATATCTTTACTAGAAACAATTTTATTGTTGACGAGATAGCTGACAAAGGCAAGGTTAGCCTCTTTGGCCGATTGTTGTGCGGTATCTGCATCCTGTTCCGAGAGTAGGCCATCTCCGACCAGTCTTCGTGCAAGTCCACTTAACTTAATTGATGTAGCTGAATCTGCCATTATCAAATGTGCATCCTATGTAAAGCGCTATATTCCAATATTATCGGTCATATACTATGGAAATTTACCAATAATTTCTAGTGCCTTAGTTCGTAGCGTGTACGACAGATTGGATATATACTGCTTATCAAATAATTTTAGAAACAAAGAGAATGTAAAAATGAAAAATTTAAAACGGCTGGCGCTTGTATTATGCTTGATTTCAGTGGTGGTCGCTTGTGGTCAAAAAGGTGATTTGTATTTACCGGAAGGTAAAGCTTTAATAAGTATGTTTGGATAGCGTATAAATGGATTATTTTCATTATCAAGCGGGCGAGTTATTCGCTGAAGAAGTAGCATTATCAAACGTTGCGGAGAAATATGGTACGCCTACGTACGTTTATTCAAGAGCAACATTAGAACGACATTGGCATGCTTTTAATAATGCTTTTTCGTCATTCCCGCATTGTGTTTGTTATGCAATAAAAGCAAATTCCAATCTAGCCGTATTAAATATACTGGCACGGCTTGGTTCAGGCTTTGATATTGTTTCTGGCGGAGAATTAGCGCGGGTGCTGGCGGCTGGTGGCCAAGCAAATCGCACCGTTTTTTCCGGTGTTGGTAAGACGATTGCGGAAATCCAGTATGCCCTGCAACAGGGTGTGCGCTGTTTTAATGTGGAATCTATCCCAGAATTAGATCGCATTAATACGATTGCTGGTGAAATGAATTTAGTTGCGCCAATTTCGATCAGGGTTAATCCTGATGTGGATGCACAAACACACCCTTATATCTCGACCGGCTTAAAAGAAAATAAATTTGGTATTGCGATAGAACAAGCAGAAGCCGTTTATCGACAAGCACAGCAAATGCCGCATATTAAAATCACCGGTATTGATTGCCATATTGGTTCGCAGTTAACATCTGTAACCCCCTTTGTTGATGCTTTAAAACGCGTTTTAGTATTGGTCGATCGTTTGGCTGAGTTGGATATTCATTTAACTCATTTGGATATTGGTGGTGGTTTGGGAATAACATATGATGATGAAATACCACCAACACCGACAGAGTATGCCGCGGCATTAAAACCATTACTAATCGGTCGTGATCTAGAAATTTTGATGGAACCAGGTCGCGCTATCGCGGGTAATGCTGGCGTATTATTGACCCGTATAGAATATTTAAAAGCAACAGAAGACCGCCAGTTTGCGATTGTTGATGCGGCAATGAATGATTTATTACGCCCCGCCTTATACCAATCATGGCAACAGATTCAATCGGTTGTTCAAGATGATACAGTCGAGGCAATGAAATACGATATTGTTGGGCCCATATGTGAGACTGGCGATTTTTTGGGCAAGCAACGTTTATTAGCGATAAAACAAGGTGATTTATTAGTCATACGCTCAGCAGGTGCTTACGGATTTACCATGAGTTCAAATTACAACTCGCGTCCTCGAGCAGCTGAGATTATGATAGATGGCGATCAAGTTCATCTTATCCGAGCCAGAGAAAGCATTGAATCATTGTATGCTGGTGAACAGGTTTTGCCGGAGTAATTTGAATGTTGAAATTTAGCAAAATGCATGGACTTGGCAATGATTTTATTGTTATTGATGCTATCAATCAGCAGGTAGATTTGTCAGCGGCTCAAATCCAGTTTTTAGCGGATAGACATTTTGGCATTGGTTGTGATCAATTATTATTAGTGGAAACAGCATCTACTGATAAAGTAGATTTCAAGTATCGTATTTTTAATGCTGATGGTAGTGAAGTTGAGCAATGTGGCAATGGGGTTCGTTGTTTTGCGCGTTTTGTACGTGATAAGGGGTTGACCAATAAAGATACTATTGCAGTTGAAACCGCATCAGGCGTGATTTATCCTAGCTTACAGATTAATGGTGATGTTCGAGTTGATATGAGCTTGCCGCGTTTTTCCCCTACTGATATTCCTTTTATAGTTGAGCAGCAAGCGCAGACTTATCCATTACCGTTAGCCGATGGACAAATTAAAGAAATTAGTGCCGTTTCAGTGGGTAATCCTCATGCTGTGATGATAGTAGATAGTATTGAAACTGCGGATGTTGAAACAAGTGGACCGATGATTGAAAGCCATGCTCAATTTCCAGATCGTGTAAATGTCGGGTTTATGGAGATTGTGAATTCATCTCAGATAAAATTACGGGTGTATGAGCGTGGCACCGGTGAAACAAAAGCCTGTGGAACTGGAGCCTGTGCCGCCGTAGTAAGTGGTATTCAACGAGGTCTCTTACAACGACAAGTTAAGGTATCATTATTGGGTGGTGAGTTAACAATTGAATGGCCAGATGAACAGTCATCAGTATGGATGACGGGGCCAGCAACACAAGTATTTGATGGAGAAATTGCGTGGGCAATGATAAGCAGCCACTAACGGCAGAGCAGGTTACACAGTATTTAGCGGAACATTCAGATTTTTTTCTGAATCAACCTGACGCATTAGAAAAAGTGCAATTGAGTGAATCACCAGCAGGTACTATCTCATTAGCTCAACGTCAGCTGGAACGGATACAAAATAAAAACACTCAGCTACAAGAACAATTACATGCCTTAATTGATAATGCTCGCCAAAATGCAGAATTACAATCAAGAGTCCATCAGCTCTGTTTAAGGTTAATGGATGCACAAAGTCTTGATGTCTTATTCTCAATGCTAAGCAATGAGCTTAAGCAAGAATTCAAAGCCGATGAAATAGCACTACGATTATTTTGCACAGGAGATATTGTACCGGCCATGCCTGAGACATCGGACAATATTAGTCAGTTACATGCGGATGATGATAGCTTACAAGTGTTTGACGGTATATTAGCCAAACAACAACCGGTCTGTGGTCGATTAACCAAGGCTCAAAAAACAGTCTTGTTTGCAGATCACGTAGATGAAGTTCATTCCGTTGCTTGCATACCATTGGGACATGATCCCTGTGCAGGGTTATTAGCGATAGCAAGTTATGATGCTAATCGCTTCCATGCTGATATGGCAACAGACTACCTGAGCTTTTTAGGAGACATTATCATGCGCTTATTACGAACACATGCTCACCACCAGCATGGCGAATGAGCTTAAACAAGATATAGGACAGTTCCTGCACTATTTAACGCAGGAAAAACGGATGTCATCGCATACTGTGACAAATTATCAGCGCGATCTAAAACAATTATTAGCATTTTGTGAACAACAAGATTTAAGCAGTTGGCAGGCAATAAAAAGCAGTCATATTCGGCAATTTATCGCTCAACTCAACCGACAAGGTTTAGCTGGACGTTCAATTCAACGATCATTATCAGCAATACGGAGTTTGTATCGTTTCTTAATCAGGGAACAGTTAGCTGATAATAATCCCGCGCAAGCAGTTCAAGCCCCTAAAGTTAAAAAGCGACTACCGGCAACATTAGATGTTGATCAAATGAATGCTTTATTAGACAACACCCAACAAGGCAATGTCATTGCTAGCCGAGATCATGCCATGATGGAATTATTTTATTCATCGGGTTTGCGTTTGGCTGAATTGGCCAATCTCAATATTCGTGATGTCGATTTTGCTGATCAATTGGTTTATGTCACCGGGAAAGGCAATAAAAGTCGTGTTATTCCTGTTGGAACGATGGCAATAACGGCCTTAAAAAATTGGTTAGAGCAGCGAGAAAAATGGGGGGGTTATGAGCAAACGGCGTTGTTTATTACTCAACAAGGTCGACGTTTAGGACTCAGATCGATTCAAAAAAGAATGAGTTATTGGGGAAAAAAACAGGGCATATCTGATCAAGTTCATCCACATCGCTTACGTCATGCTTTTGCATCACATATGTTAGAAGCAAGTGGCGATCTTAGGGCTGTTCAAGAATTATTAGGCCATGCCGATATTTCCACTACACAGATTTATACCCATGTTGATTTTCAACATTTAGCTAAGGTCTATGATGCGGCTCATCCGCGAGCAAGAAAAAAATAATAATCTAAGCTCATCCAAATCGTTAGGTATAATATTGGTTCGTACACGAAAAAGGATTTAAGAAACATAGAATGAAAGTATTATTAGCAGAAGATTCTCGTTCTAATCAAATGTTGATTCGTGCTTATGTCGAAGAAGCAGGTCATCAGGTTGTGGTTGTAAATGATGGTCAGCAGGCGGTAGAGGTGTTTGAAAATGATCGCCCAGACCTCGTTATTCTAGATGTCAACATGCCAGTTAAAGATGGTATTCGAGCCGCGAGGGATATTCGAAAGATAACAGATGCAGATCATGATTGGGTGCCTATTATCTTTTTGTCAGCAATGGCAGATGCCAATGATATTGCGCGAGGTATTGATGCTGGCGGTGATGATTATCTAACCAAACCAATTAATGCGACGGTGCTAGATGCAAAATTGAGGGCAATGCAGCGTATTTCAGAAATGCGGCATCAATTGAAAAAAGCCAATCACAAATTGAAAATGATGGCGGCGCGAGATGGTTTAACAGATTTGGCTAATAGGCGTCATTTTGATGAGGTAATGGTTAGAGAATTTAAACGTGCTGCACGCACTAAAACATCTCTATCCTTGCTGATGTGTGATATCGATCAGTTTAAATTATATAATGATAATTATGGTCACCGTACGGGTGATGATTGTCTGAAATCAGCTGTGAAAATAATGCAGTCCGTTATCAAACGGCCCGGTGATATGTTAGCGCGTTATGGTGGAGAAGAATTTGCCGTGATATTGCCGGAAACAGATCTTGCCGGCGCCAAAATTGTAGCAGAATTATTACGTGCTGAATTTGAAATTGTAGCTATTCCTCATGCTTATTCTTCAGTGGCTAATATTGTGACATTGAGCATAG
>JAUXFA010000146.1 GCA_030620285.1 Piscirickettsiaceae bacterium | reverse complement strand
TCAATGGCTCACTGCCTGATATCACCAAGCAATTATCTTATTGTGCTTATACTCGGTTACCAGTTTACCAAGACACCATGGATAATATTACCGGTATATTGCATGTTCGAAAGGCCATGCACCTGCTCGCCCAGGATAACCTGACACGAGAAACCTTGAATAGCATCGTAAAAGAAGCCTATTACGTACCAGAAGATACCCCTCTCAATACACAATTGATTCAATTCCAACGTCATCGAAGGAGAACTGGGCTTGTTGTTGATGAATATGGCGATCTGCTTGGACTAACGACTTTAGAAGATATTTTCCAAGAAATCGTTGGTGAATTTACTGCTGACTTAATCGACGAAGATAAAGATATCCATCCGCAGGAAGATGGCAGTTACCTTATTAATGGCTCTGCTAATATCCGTGATATTAATCGTAATAATCATTGGGAGCTGCCTACCGATGGACCTAAAACGATAAATGGTCTTATCCTAGAATATTTGGAAAGCATTCCTGATCCGGGTGTTAGTTTACGTATTGGCGACTATATTATTGAGGTTGTGCAAACAACGGACAACGTTGTCCGTACAATTCGCATCCGCATCGACAAACTCCCAGCAGAGATGATTGAATCATGACCGCTTTACGCCTTAAAGCCTGCAATCTAAGTAACATCGACAATACGTCGTTGAAATCAATGCTAAGTCTTGCACGTGATCTCCTCAGCCGTGAATGGGTCATTATTGAGCAAGGCCCAGCTGATCTATACCTTTATTCTTTAGATACTGCTGACAGCAAGATTGCATGGCTACAGCGCGGTGAAGGTCTAACCGCCCTCTTAGTCGTGGGCAATAACACCGATGAAACAGCAGATGTATTTTTGAAAAAACCACTTCGAGCTAAGAATTTCTCAGAAGCCCTTAATGCTATTGAACAAAAAATTAAAGTCAGTAAACAACCCCAAAAAACAGCTAAGAAAAAGCAGGATAAAGTCAAACCAAAAACAGTTAAGAAACCTTCTATATTCGCTTCTCTGTCATCTAATATCTCTAAAGCACTGACAAGCAAACAATCACCAGCCAAAGATCTACCTGCTTTAACATTATATTTACCAGAAACGAACAAAGCTAAGCCGGATACAATTTTAGATTCTGCCCTACTCAAACAATGGCTTGATGGGCTACCTGAAAATGATGATGACAAAATAATCAGCTCAATTTTAAGTAATCTCAGTCCTTTAAATCGCGCCGTTATTCCAGCAAAAATACGTCTCGCCTTATTAGATGTTTATCGCCAGCCTATTAGTAAATTGGTTTTCCATCGTGATATGGCTACTATCAAACGAGAAATAGAGTCACCTGCTGAATTTTTTAAAACGGTGAATGCGCTCAGTTTATTACTTGAAGAACTCGCTATCGGCTATAAAATTATTATTAATAACGCCTATCAACAAGGAGCAAGACCTCAATCTAATGATCAATTTTTGATCGCACTGAATCGAGCAACTGAACTAAACAGTCTCTGTATTTTGCATGCTTATCGTTATTACCGTTCTGCTCCAACAAACACCATGCATGAATTACATCAATTCTATATTTATAGTGAAGCCAGCGAGACACTACATAATTCTGACTCCGTCAAAGATATTGATATAGACACATCCGTATATCAAATCTATTGCCAAATTATACTGAGTGGTATTGCCGATCCGTACAGCTTAGAAAAATACGATATATTCCGACTTTATAATCTGATGGAAAAATTAACAGATAAAATAGAAATTACACCACTCAGCCATAAACAAAAAAAAGCTACCAGTGAATTTCTTATGTCAGGCAATTTCTGCATTGATTACACCAGTGATCACCTACCAACACCATTAACTAAAACCGCGACAGAAAAACGGGCATTGCCCCAAACAAGAATATTAAATACCCAAGGTGTATTACTGGCAATCGAACAAGTTTTTGCTAAAGCGACAAAAGCAGCCGGACCAGGCTCTTATGATCTGGATATGCAATTATTGAAAAAAATCATTCCGCAAATTAATACTTCTTACGAACGAAAATACCACCGTCTCCCCAGTGTAAAACATCGTCAAATTAACATGGCTAATGGTGTTTTAAGTATCCATAAAGGTTTAAACGATGACAATCTGTCCGCAGCACTTGAATGGACAATGATCAATCAAGGTAGTGGCGGTATGATGGCTAGCCGTGATAGCGAAGGTTGCCGGCAACTCAATATTGGCGAGTTAATGGGTATTTTTGAACATAAATTACCACCAAAACTTACCACCATACGCTGGTTACACACCAATAATAATGGCACGCTACAAGTAGGCTTAGATGTCCATTCAGACCATCCTGTCGCCGTATCTTATACCCCAGAAGGTGAAACAAAATTACAACGAGGCTTATTGTTGCCTGATGAAAATGATCCCAAACAAGCAATGACTCTCATCGTTAATAAAGGTGTTTATTCGACCAACCGAGTATTTCATATTATTGAAGGCCCAGAAGAATACACTGTCTCTGCTGATAAATTAATCGATAATGCCTTCAACTATGAGCGATTTAGCTTTACTATTACACCTACTAAACGCTGAAACAAATCATATTGTTTACTGTCATAGCAATACATAAAAGGAAATAACATGCGTATTCTGTTCAAATTAATTGTACTCATCATCATCATCATCATCGCTGGCCTAATTGCCATACCCTTCTTTGTTGACCCCAATGACTACAAACAAGAAATTTCCGAGCAAGTCGAAAAAGCAACTGGTCGAACCCTAACATTAGAAGGTGATATCGGCTTATCGATATTCCCATGGGTTGCACTTGAACTTGGCCCATTATCACTAAGTAATGCAAAAGGATTTAAAGCTGATACCTTTGCCAAAGTAGAGGCAGCAGAAATTCGTATTAAATTAATGCCATTACTACAAAAAAAATTGGAAATGGATACCATTGTGCTTGACGGCTTGGTACTAAACCTTGAAAAAAATAAGGCTGGAAAAACTAACTGGGATGATCTCGCCGGTGGTGACAAAGCGACAACACCAGAAAAGTCAGACTCATCAAGTGATGGCGCACCAGCACTGGCAGCGATCACTATCGCTGGCGTTAAATTAACTAATGCCAATATTTTATGGGCAGATGCCAGCACTTCCGAAAACTATAGTTTGAGCAACTTCAACCTAACGACCGATCCATTAGTTCCAGGCAAACCAACCGCCGTTGAAATGGACTTCGATCTCGTTAGTGCAAAACCACAAGCAAAAGCACATGTAGCGCTGACAAGCAAAGTTATGGTTGATCTTGAATCTCAGCAATACGCATTAACTGATCTCAAGTTCACCACTCAAGCACAGGGTCAAGAACTCCCGTTTTCACAAGCAGATATTGTATTAACCGGTGACATAAACGCCGATATGACCAAACAACTGGTGACTATTGATGGCCTTTTATTAACCGCCAAAGCCAATAAAGATAAGCAAATTATTGATGCCACATTATCGACTGCCATTTCTGCTAATCTTGCTAATCAACAAACATTATTAAAAGCGGTTGAACTCAATGCTGAAATCACTGATCCAGCCTTACCCGGCGGTAAAAAAAAGCTGAATTTAACAAGTGATATTACCGCTGATATGCAAAAGCAAACGCTATCACTCTCAGCTCTCGTTCTCGAAGTGCAAGATTTATTGCTCAATGGTGATATTAATGTCAGCAAACTATTATCAGATAACCCTAATATTGCTGGTAATCTTAATGTCAAACCTTTCAATGCTCGACAACTTGCTAAAAGCTTAGCAATTGAACTCCCCGTCATGGCCGATGACTCAACTCTCGAGCTGATTGAATTAAATACTGTTTTTTCCGCTTCTTCACAGCATTTTAATGCCAAACAATTAAACCTCACACTGGACCAAAGTAAATTAACTGGCCAATTAGCCATCAATAACTTTGCTAAACCTGCTATTCAATTCAAATTAGCATTAGATGAAATTGATGCTGATCGTTATTTACCCCCCGTGACGGAAGACCAAGCTGCAGCACCGCCAGCAGCAACTGCCGCCGCAGGTGCAAGTGAATTACCACTTGAAAGCATCAGACAACTCAATGCCAAAGGCACATTAGATATTGGCAAATTAAAAATCAGTGGTACCCACAGTGAAAAAATTCATATTGAGGTCAATGGCGCCGGTGGTGTAGTAAAATTAGATCCCATGAGTGCCAATATGTATCAAGGTCAATATAACGGTAGTGTTCACCTTGATGCCCGTGGAAAAACCCTCAAATTAGCCATTAATGAAAATCTGAAAGGTGTGCAAGTTGGCCCATTATTAAAAGACCTAAATGGTGATGACAAACTTTCTGGCACCGCCAATGCTCAGGTAAAATTAACAGGCAATGGCGCTACTGTTGTTCAAATAAAACAAACACTAAGCGGTAATGGTAATTTTTCTTTTACGGACGGCGCGCTGAAAGGAGTCAATGTTGCCGAAAGTATTCGCAAGGCCAAGGCAGCACTATCTGGCCAAAAGCTATCTCCTTCAGGAGAGCCTGTTCAAACAGATTTTTCTAGCCTAACAGGATCATTTACCGCTACCAACGG
>JAUXFA010000137.1 GCA_030620285.1 Piscirickettsiaceae bacterium | reverse complement strand
ACTAAATGAACTTCCAATGCTTGAGTACAAAAAGTACCGCGCTTGATAAACTCCAATGCTGTTTTAGACGTCGGGCTACCGTTATAAGCAAACATTAATTTTTTAGGCTCTGAAAAATTAGTGCTTTTAACAATAAATACTGGTGAGTGAATTGCTCTGATCGCCCCTTCTAACTGAGAACCTAAGCCTTTTTTATTGCCATCATGATCTTCGCCTTTTGAACCCAGTACCACAATAGCTATTTCATCTTCTAAATCGGCCAATGTTTCGGGCAATGAGCCATGACGTTGTTTGGCAATAATTTTGGTTAATCCACCCTGCTCCGCCATTTGCTTGGCATTATTCAATATTTCTTTACCTTCTGCGATCAGCTGCTTGCTTTCAGAACGTTCTTCATCAGATAATTCATCCAATAAATGTTCCTTCATATTAGGTGTAATCGTACCTTCATGATGAGCATGTTCAGTTCGATGTGAATGCTCAATGGTATGCAAAAATTTAATCGGAGATTGACTGTTTTTTGCCAGCCAAATGGCATGTTCAATGACAACATTACTTAAGTCTGAACCATCAATACAGGCAAGGAGGCATTTAGTTGAAGTCGTCATTTATTAATGTCCCCCCATGATTTTTTCTATCTCTTCTGGCTTATCGTGTACTGCAAATTTATCTAATAATGTTTCACTAGCTTCATTCAAGCCGGTAATACTGACATCTGTCCCTTCACGACGCAACTTAATAACCACCTTATCTAAGGCTGCTACCCCCGTGATATCCCAAAAATGGGCACGATGAACATCAATAATGACCTTATCCACGGCTTCTTTAAAATCAAAAAAACCAATAAATTTATCTGATGAATTAAAGAACACTTGGCCGACAACTTGATATGTTCGGGTATCGCTGGCTTCGTCATAATCTGATTCAACATACATAAACTGGCTGAGACGTTGCGCCATAAATAATGAACCAATGAGAATTCCAGTAAATACACCAAATGCGAGGTTATGTGTCCACACAACGACAATAACGGTTGATACCATCACTGCCGAGGCACTGGTCGGATTGGTTTTTAATTCTTTAAGTGATGCCCAATTAAAGGTACCAATCGATACCATAATCATCACAGCAACCAATGCTGCCATCGGCACAATTGATAAAATATCACTTAGGAAAACCACAAGAACCAATAAAAAACCACCGGCGACCAAAGTCGATAAACGACCACGACCACCTGATTTAACATTAATGATTGATTGACCAATCATGGCACAACCTGCCATACCCCCAATTAAACCTGAGCCAATATTGGCAATGCCCTGGCCTTTACATTCACGTTTTTTGTCGCTTTCAGTATCTGTTAATTCATCAATTACATTGGCCGTCATTAATGATTCTAATAAACCGACAATGGCAATTGAAATTGAATACGGCAGTACAATACTCAATGTCTCAAAATTAAGCGGTACATCAGGCCATAAGAAGATAGGCAATGTATCAGGCAGCGCACCCATATCACCAATGGTGCGAACATCAATTCCCATAAAATAAACAATCACTGTTATGACAACAATATTGACTAAAGGAGAAGGTAATAATTGTCCCAGCTTTGGCACATAAGGGAACAAGTAAATAATACCTAAACCTAAGGCTGTCAAGGCATAAACATGCCAAGTCACATTAGTTAGCTCTGGTAGTTGGGCCATAAAAATCAATATTGCCAAGGCATTTAAAAAGCCTGTCATGACCGATTTGGATATAAAACTCATAAATTTATGGAGGTTGAGATAACCAGCGATAATCTGCAATATTCCAGCCACAACAGTTGCTGCTAATAAATACTGTAACCCATGATCTTTTACTAACGTCACCATTAACAACGCAGTCGCTGCAGTCGCTGCAGATATCATCCCTGCTCGGCCACCAACAACAGCAATCATTACTGCAATAGCAAATGAAGCGTACAAGCCTACTTTCGGATCAACACCAGCAATAATTGAAAATGCAATCGCTTCTGGCACCAACGCCAAAGCAACAACGATTCCAGCCAGAATATCGCCACGGATATTACCTAGCCAGTCTTGTTTAGCTGATAGCAGCATGTTTGTGTTTCCTAGTTATAAATAGATGGTGTTATCAGAGCAGATAACAATGATGCCATTATACAGCAAAAGATTGATCGACTTCTCTTACCCCTAGCTATATCAAAGCTCTCTAATAGTGTTAATCAATCACATAATCTTTGGTGATAATTTCTAGAAGATGGCCATCAAGATCTTTAAAATACAGTCCTCTACCACCATAGTCATGATTGATTTCTCCATTTCTTGAAGAATATGGACCACTACCAAAGGCAATTTTATCTAATTTTATTCGCCCAAGTATCTGATCAAACTCAAGATCGCTAACTTTAAAAGCGTAATGATTTGAAGAAAAGTTTTCTTGGGTTTTAAAGTCTAAAGATAATGTTGAGTTAACTTTAACAACAGCAAAATATCCCCATTCTTTAATGAATTCAAAGCCAAATATTTTCTCAAAGAACTTGGCCGATGCAACATTATCGATTGATGGAATAATTGTGTGATTGAGAGTGATCTCCATTATTCACCTTGCACAGTAATAATGACGGTTCTGTTATGACGTTGTGTGCGATGTTCCCATAAGTAAATCCCTTGCCAAATACCTAAATCGGCATACCCATGACTTACTGGAATGGTAAGGTCAGGGTTGGTCAGTATCGTCCGGATATGGGCGCTCATATCATCAGGACCTTCATCTTGATGTAAAAACATCGGATCACCATCAGGCACAATGTGTTGCATATAGGTTTCTAAATCAACTCGAACATCCGGATCGGCATTTTCGCACAATATTAACGATGCACTGGTATGTTTTACGAATATATGACAAGTACCAATTTGAATATCGGACTGAGCAATAATTTGTTGGATCTGTGAGGTGATATTTGTTGTACTTCGAGCCGTTGTGGTGAAATTCAGTTGCTGTTGAAATACCATTATTTACATTCCTAATTCAAAGCATGCTTTGGCTTTGCCTGATTTAATGATTTGCCGAATATGGTCGGCTGCTTGTTGCGGTGATGATTGCAATCCACAGTGCCACAATGCCATTGCCCCACCCAAAACTAAACTATCAAACGTTACACCCGTTTGGCCTGATAAGGCTTGCAGTCCTAACTCTACAGTTTGGGCAGCGGTCACAGTTTCAGTAGCAGGCAATACACCACGTGTCGTTTGTTCGATGCCAAATTTTGTTGGCTCAATAACTGATAGTTCAGCTTCGCCATTAGATGACCTAAAACAATTTGAGGACTCACGTAAGGTAGGTAATACACCACCTTCAATGCCTCTAACAATCAAAGCAGATGCAAAACCAGCCTGATGTGATGCATGAGCCAATATTGGTGGGTATTCTTTATGTACAAAGCCAATTTGAACATGTGTCTTGTTTTTTGCTTTAATCGGCATTACTAACTTTTCAAGTGTCGCCAAACTTGGCCGTTTAATCATTCGTGTTCGTAAATTTTGTAATTCAAATAATTTAGGGCTTGCTTGAGCTTGATCGATAAATCCCCAGCCAATATCTGCATTATTAACCTTCTCAGTTAACGCTTGAACAGAGATATCAGTATTGAGTCCTGCTTCTGATAAAATTTGTGAATGAGTGACGCCAAACTTAGGCCCCATTTCTTTCACACCTTGTGAAATAGTCGGTAGCCCTGATGCAGCTAATACGGCAGGCAAAAAAGCCGAAACAGGACAATGTCGATTAAAGCCATTAAATGGTTCATTAATAATTAATAATTGCTCTACGTCCGCTTCAACTTGTTCCGTACACTCTTGTAAAGCTTGTAATATGCCTACATTTTCATCGTCTGTTTCACGCTTGATACGTAAAGAGATAAAGAATATTGCTGCTTGTACTGGATCGGCTTCGCCAGACAGTATTTCTAACATTGCCAATTTGGCTTCATCCAAAGACAAATCTTTACTTAGATGAGGTCCAGTCGCGACTTTTTTAATTGCATCTGCTAATGCAGTCATAACCATTCCATCATTGTTTGCTCATCAACTACCGTAATACCTAATTTTTCGGCTTTTGTTAGTTTAGACCCAGCATCTCTTCCTGCCACCACCAAATCCGTTTTACTAGACACACTACCTGACACCTTTGCACCCAACGCTAACAACTTATCTTTAGCTTCACTACGTGACATCTGCTCTAAAGTACCTGTTAATACAACAGTCTTGCCACTTAATGCTGAGTCTGATGCAATTTTTTGTTCTGCTGGCCACGAAATCCCAGCATCTAATAGACGGTTAATCACGTGTTGGTTATGTGATTGATGAAAGAATGTCACGATGTGATGGGCCACAACAGGCCCAACATCTTCAATTTCAATCAATGACTCTTCATTAGTGATTTTGATTGCATCTAATGTCAGTAAATTACTGGCTAGCGATCTAGCCGTTGCCTCACCAACCTCACGGATCCCCAATGAATATAGGAATCTCGCCAGCTTAGTTTGTTTGGCGGTTTGCAAAGCATCAACTAGATTAACAGCCGATTTCTCACCCATTCTTTCTAGTGAAGATAACTGTTCAACTGTTAATTGAAACAAGTCAGCCACATCCGAAATCAAGCCTTCATCAACTAATTGTTCAACTAATTTATCACCTAAAGTCGGACGTAGCCATGTCGTTCTGT
>JAUXFA010000148.1 GCA_030620285.1 Piscirickettsiaceae bacterium | reverse complement strand
GGAACAAGTACTGATGTATGTTTATCCATGCCCTGTGGATAAATCATCTCCGCCGATGGCGTAAAAACCAAATCACATTCACCTAAGGTCAATTGTCGAATATCAGCATCTAATGTTCGTGGGTAATCCGACAAATCAGCCTTATCATCAAACTGTAGTGGATTAACAAAGATACTCACCACGACTTTATCAGCCATTTCTTGTGCTTTCGCCAATAACGATAAATGACCTTGATGCAAATTGCCCATTGTCGGTACAAAAGCAATAGAGTGGTGGTGGTGCCGCCATTCCTTTATTTTTGCTCGAATAGCGCTGACTGAATCTACAATTTGCATCAGTACTGCTGGTCTAAGCTTGGAAAGTCGCCCGATTTAACATCATCAACATATTTAGAAACTGCAGCCGAAATAGCCCCTGTTTCTGCCAAAAAATCATGACTAAATCGTGGCCTTTTTCCGGGAATTATTCCCAGCATGTCATATAAAATTAACACTTGTCCATCGCATCCCCTCCCAGCACCAAAACCAATCACGGGGATCGTCAGTTCAGCTGTTATTTGTGCGCCTACTCTAGCGGGAACACAAGCCAGTACAACCATTTCAGCTCCCGCTTGCTGTAAACCTTTGGCATCTTCCAGTAATTTTTGAATGGCTTGTTCACTCCACTCTTGAGATTGATAGTTACTCAAACGATGCTCTGATTGCGGCAATAAACCAAGATGACCACAGACAGGTATATCCCGTTCGGTGAGTTCACGGACTATTTCTTCTATTATCGCCCCACCGCCTTCTAACTTAACCATTTGAGCTCCATCACTGGTCATTAGTTGTGCCGCATTGTGAATAGCTTGCTCGGCATTGGCATAGCTCATAAACGGTAGATCAGCAATAATGAATACTTTTTCACTGCCTCGCGCCACATTTTGAGTATGGTAAATCATCTCATCAACAGTTACTGACAAAGTACTTTCTTGGCCCTGAATAACCATACCGAGTGAATCACCAACAAGAATAACGTCCACTTTTGACTGTTCAAGTACATGACTAAAACTCGCATCATAAGCCGTCAGCATTGCAATTTTGTTTTGCTCTGCTTTCATTTTTCGTAAGTTTGTTAAGGTTACTCGGCCCATGGCTATTTCTCTTTCACTGGCAAAGGGTTGTAATAGTGACGACCACTTTGCAAAGTACTAATTTGCTCTAATAAGTTTTGATAATCTTGCTCACTACTGGTTAAGTCTATTTGCTCTGCATTGACGATTAATAGTGGTGAGGCATCATAGTAGTGAAAAAAATCGGCATAACTGTCTGCTAGACGTTGTAAATAGGCATCTTCAATTCGTTGTTCATAACCAATTCCTCGCTGGGAAACACGTGTTTTTAACACCGATAATGGCGCTTGCAGGTAAATAACTAAATCCGGTATTCGATGCTCCATAGTGAGATTGTCGTAAACCATGTTGTAAAGTGATAACTCATCATCATCTAAGGTTATTTGAGCAAATAAACGGTCCTTTTCAACCATAAAATCAGCGATTTGCAAGTCATTAAACATATCATCTTGTTGTACAGTTTTACTCAATTTCACCCGTTGCATTAAAAAACTGAGTTGTGCTGGTAATGCTGATTGTTTCGGGTGTAAATAGAATTTTTCCAAAAAAGGATTATGTTCTGGCTCTTCTAATAAAGTGGTGCCTGAACAACTATCTGCCAAACGTTTAGCTAAATGGGTTTTCCCCACGCCTATCGGGCCTTCTATCACAATATAGCGATGTGGTAACTGTAGTGTATTCATTTAACTATTTTCAACTTGTTGTAAGCCATCTAGTGGACATTGTTTAACTAACTGCTCAATCCGACCCATATTAGGAATCATTAGTTCAGGCGCTATTTCAGCCAAGGGGTAAAGCACAAATGCTCGCAAAGCAATGCCTAGATGCGGTATTTGTAAACGTTCATCATCAATAACCTGCTGGCCATATAATAACAAATCTAAATCTATCGTTCGTTCACCCCAATGCCTATTTCGAATACGCCCTTGTTGTTGCTCAATCGTTTGTAATTGATCCAATAATTTATGTGCCGACAGTTCAGTCTCAATTTCAATAACAGCATTAATATAATCAGGCTGATCTTGTGGCCCCATCGGTGGGCTCATATAAAGCGAAGATCTTTTAACGACCGTGATATTTGGCAGTGCCCGTAATGCCTCAATTGCGGTATAAACTTGTGCCTGTGGATCGGCTAAGTTACTGCCCAAACCGATATATGCTTTCATTCTTGACTCTTAGCGGCAGGTTTCTTTTTACGTCGCCGGCGTGGTTTTCGCCGAGGTCCTGACGAAGATAAAGCATTGACCATTGCTTGCTGCTCTTCTTCTGTGGCATCTTGAATTCGGGTCCACCAATCCGCTAATTCTGTTAACGGTTCGCCAGATTCAGATCGTAATAATAAAAAGTCATAACCGGCTCTAAATTTAGGATGGGTCAATAATCGAAATGCACGTTTACCAAATCGTTGCTCTAACCGTGGCTGTAAGGTCCAAATATCACGCGTAACGATGGTAAAACGCTTAGGAATGGCGACCCGTTGAACTTGTTCTGAAATAACGTCAGTTGCCGCACGTTGCAATGCTGGAATAATCGGTATTTTATTAGCTTGGTGCTGTTGCCAGCGCTGTCTAACAGGCTCCCACAATAAGGCTGCAAATAAAAAGGCGGGAGTTACTGGTTTGCCATCATCAATACGCTGATCGGTATTTTCTAATGCTTTAATCAGTAAAGTTCGAGGATAGCCATCTTGTTCGGTATGCAATACCTCTGCTGTTTGAGGGAATAGATAATCAAATAAACCGTAATGACATAACAACTCATGTGTTACTGCCGCATTACCGGTTAAATATAATTTTAGTGATTCATCAAATAACCTTGCCGCAGGAATATCAGATAATAAATGAGCTAATTTTGGAATTGCTTTTTCAGTTTTTTGTTCCAGCTGCAGGCCTAGCTTTCCAATAAACCGAATCGCACGCAACATCCGTACTGGATCTTCTCGATAACGTGTTTCCACATCACCAATCAGCCTAATTTTCCCCGCTTCAAGATCGACTATACCGCCAGTATAATCAATAATCGAAAAATCTCGAATATTGTAATAAAGCGCATTAATCGTGAAATCTCGTCGCCATGCATCTTGCTCTAAAGTACCAAACACATTGTCTTGAACAATTCGACCTTGCTCATCTTGTTGCTCTGTTTCAGGTGGTGCCCTAAAAGTTGCCACCTCAATAATTTCGCGGCCATACCGAACATGCACCAACTTAAATCGACGACCAATTAATCGGCTACGCCGAAATAGTTTGTTGACTTGTTCAGGTGACGCATTAGTGGTTACATCAAAATATTTGGGTTCATGCCCCAGTAATAAATCTCGTACACAACCACCGACTAAATAAGCCTCATAACCTGCATCTTTTAAGCCATATAAGACTTTTAATGCTGCAGAACTAATTTGTTTACGAGATATCGAATGATCCGGACGCGAAACAACTAAAGGTTCATGATTAGAGCCGGCTAACCGTGATGTATTTTTTTTGAGCTTATTGAAAATTTTATTGAGGGATAGCATTGCTGTGCATCATACCATCGTTATTCTTTATCATGAAAACCTATGATTCCTTTTCAGATTGTTTATTGTCCTGACTCGAGTTATAAATAAATTTTAAAGCCGAATATATTAAAATACCCTGGCCCTCATCAACCGTGATTACGTTAGTATCAATATTGCTAATTAATACTGCTTCGGTCGACAAACTATAGATACCCACTATTTGTTGCTGCTCATTTCGTACTTCACCCCATGCCTTATTATTCGTTATTGGATCACTATAAATTTGTCTCAGGTGACGTGCCGGCTTAATTGATCGATTATCCTCTAATAAAACATCGAAATTCTGTGGAAACTGTTTACTACCGGAGGGTGAATTTTCATAATAACTGGCAATGGCATTACGAAATTGCTCACCGACAAAAAACAACTGCTGTTCACGTTCTCGTTTTGCTTGTTGGGAAATTGTTTCTGCCGCGGCCGTAAGTATCAGCATTAATACAAATAATGATGCTAAAAGAGCGAGATAGGCAAATCCATGTGGCTTTATCATCATTACCAATCTATATAGGCTGTTCCATCAGAAGCAATGCCCTCTGCACCACTTCGAATATCATACACACCGATAGAATAATCAGGTAATGGTACGGTCAGCCAGCTATCAACTCGTTCAGTAATAGGATCGACCGGTAAGCTCCGTAAATATTTATGTTCGACCAATATTTCTAAAGACTCAGGATAAAACCCTTTATCTGAATGATAATGGTCAATTGCTTCACGCATCGTCATTAAATCTTGGTGTAACACAGCTTCTTTTGCTCGTTCCAAACCAGAAAAATAACGAGGCAATGCAATCGTCAACAATAGTGCAACAATTGCCAGCACCACCATCACCTCAACAAAAGTAAAACCTTTTAATCTACCACTGATTATAGG
>JAUXFA010000082.1 GCA_030620285.1 Piscirickettsiaceae bacterium | reverse complement strand
TTTTGAATACGCTCGGCAGATATCTTTTGTATCGCTTGCCTATACTAAAAACAGGGGGTCCTCCGCCTGTTTTCATATGTATTACTACATATTTCCTACCGATGAAATTATTGCCCTCAAAGCGGACTGCACGTTTAGTGACAGAACGAAATGAAGGATAAACATTAAAGTTCATATGTATATATCTCCTCAATTAAAAATATAAATACAGCTAGCCAAATTGCTAACGTGAGGAGCACTAGAACATATGAAAAGCAGAAAAACAACACCTGTTATTTCCATTATTTCTATTTTATACAACAACTTAATGAAGTTGTTAACTTTTCATTTTGGCATAGATAATTATAATGCAGCTGCTACGGATGCTTGGTACATGGACGTACATTAAGAGTTGTGATTTAATCATAATGGCATAGATACTAAGCCAGTTTGCCAGCAACTAAGTGCTTAACGAACTCTGCAATTTCTTCTATGCTTATGTCGTGATAAGTATTAAAAATCCAAGCCTTCACTTTTATGCGCAAAATAATGCTCTCTTGCTTAAATCTCCCTGAAATTTTTCCTGAATGAGCAGAAGACAAGTACCAGAACTCCTGAATTTGTCCAAATGGTCGCCCTAAGCGCCAACTAGCTTTAACAACGCTATTATGTCTTTTAGCAAGTGCAACATTATATTCAATTAATTGACCAGCCTCATTCCTGTAAATAATGCTGTCGGGTATAAATGAAGGTGATGATGATAATTTGGATGTATTGGTAATTTCTTTAACGAAAATAGAGCGTCCGTGTACTTTTAACCCCACTAAAGGTACGTCAGTGTCTGATGTATCAGCGATGCCATAAAATGAATTTGCTACTTCAACATTCTTTTTAATCTTGCTATTTGATTCATTATAAAATTCCGTATCAGCATATTCGGCAATTACTTCACGTAATCGTTGATAATATAAATTCACCGTATTTCGGTTAAGATCAGTAAGAATCGCAGCTCGCCTAGCTGAGAGCCTATCCATAAAGTGTTTAATCAGTTGATGTTGTTTGGACTTTTCTATGCGACTTTTATTCATGACTGTGAGGACCATAGTGATGATGTATTGATGTGATGGTACAACATAAGTGGCCAGTAATTTATATGATTTGTTACTGGTAGGATATTGGGAAAGGCTAATGTTGTATTTCTAGTGGTTCTTGGTTACCACGATTTTCTCATGCTGCGGTATACTGCGATATACCTGTGGTTATAACGCACTGCGAGGGTATTTAACTTTGTTCCTTAAACAGTGCAAAATAATCAGTAACCCTATTCTACCTGTATACAGACTTTATGACTGCAACTCATCACTTTGACGTTCTTATTATTGGCAGCGGTGCCGCTGGTTTAACACTGGCACTGCAATTAGCCGATCATGCTCAAGTAGCCGTATTGTCAAAAGACCAACTTGAAGAAGGTGCCTCCTTCTACGCGCAGGGCGGTATTTCAGTTGTATTGGATCAGGCAGACTCATTACAATCTCATATTGATGACACCTTGTTGGCTGGGGCAGATTTATGCGATGAAGAAGTTGTTCGTTTTACGGTCGAACATGCCCGTGACAGTATTGAATGGTTAATCGACCAAGGCGTATCCTTCACCAAGGATGGCATTAAGTCTGAAACATACCATCTCACTCAAGAGGGTGGTCATAGCCATCGACGCATTATTCATTCAGCCGATGCTACTGGCCGTGAGGTTGAAACAACATTACTTGGCAAAGCTCAAACGCATCCCAATATTCATTTATTTCCATATCATATTGGCATTGATCTCATTACCAGCCGCAAACAATTAAACCAACAAGATAATCACTGCATTGGTTGTTATGTTCTCGATATTAAAACCGATACACCGCTCACGTTTACCGCTCCCATTACGGTGATGGCAACAGGAGGTGCGGGTAAGGCATATCTTTACACTAGTAACCCTGATGTTTCTACTGGCGATGGCATTGCTATGGGGTGGCGTGCGGGTTGTGATGTCGCCAATATGGAGTTTATCCAGTTTCATCCTACTTGCCTTTATCACTATAAAGCGAAGTCTTTTTTAATCAGTGAAGCACTTCGTGGAGAAGGAGCTAAATTATTATTGGCGGATGGCAGCGAGTTTATGAAACGTTTCCACCCCCAAGCAGAGCTCGCTCCTAGAGATATCGTGGCACGAGCCATTGATCATGAAATGAAACGCTCAGGTGATGATTGTGTTTACTTGGATATAAGCCATCAATCTAGGAATTTATTGAGGAACATTTCCCGACAATTCATCAGCGTTGCCTTAGCTTTGGCATTGATATGACTCAAGAGCCTATTCCTGTAGTACCTGCAGCCCATTATACCTGCGGTGGTTTAATAACAGATCTCCATGGTCAAACTAATATTTCTGGATTGTATGCCATTGGTGAAACAGCCCATACCGGCCTACATGGCGCTAATCGCATGGCTAGTAATTCAATTTTAGAATGCCTGGTATTTGCCCACTCTGCGGCAAAACATATAACACAGAAATTACCGTTATCAAAAAATTTCCAAACTATTCCGGCTTGGGATGCTAGCCGTGTGGAACCTGCAAAAGAAGCTATTTCTGTCAGTCATAACTGGGATGAATTACGACGGTTTATGTGGGACTACGTCGGCATTGTACGCAGTAATGAGCGCCTACATAAGGCGCAGCAACGTCTACAGCTATTGCAACGAGAAATAGACGATTATTACAGTCAACATCGGATCAGCAGTGATTTACTCGAATTACGTAATCTTGCTGATGTGGCTGAGTTAATCATTACTTCAGCACTACTACGCAAAGAAAGTCGTGGCCTGCATTACACTTTAGATTACCCTAATACGGATAATGACCAACCCCCTAGCAATACGATTATTGCTGGAAAGTCTTAGGATCACGGCAATATACTCTTAACTGTCTCAATAATTCAGCATCCACCGCATCGGTCATAATGGTTACTGAATGAGTACTCCACCATGTCGGGCCCTTAAAATATAAAATAACAAGCTGTGATGTTACGAAGCTTTTTGTAAGTATTAAACCCGAAGACTGACTGTTATCCCAAAACAGTAAAGACCACTGTTTATTTGCCATACGCTCAATCTTAATGATTGATTTAGTCGATTTTAGCCATTGCTGTCGCTGGCAATAATGAATAAAACTCATCCCCACCAGTATCGTCACAACTAATGACCACCAAGATAACGCTAATAAACTGATCAACGTTACTAACATCAACGTATGAGTCAAAGCTAAATATACCAACAGTCTATTAGAACGCGATATATTAAGGCTAAATATTATCAGTGGCATTTAATAATTCCATTTATTAATTGTTATTTAACTACTATACAATAGCTGCTTTTATCTCACTGAAAATACATTATGACCGATTCTTGGCAAACGATTATTGAACAACAGGCTACTGTAAACACAGATAGCGATCTGCAAATAACATCGTGTTTTATGCCATTAAATGAATTGGGTGTATTGCAAGTAACGGGCGATGATGGCCAACGTTTTTTACAAAACCTGCTTACAAATGATGTCGATCTTTTAAACGTCAACCAAGCTCAACTGAATGGTTTTTGTAATGCTAAAGGTCGACTATTTGCGGTATTTATACTTGTCCGTCGTGATGATGGCTTTCAACTCGTCTTGCCTAAGGTCATGTGTACATTGTTACAACAACGTTTAAGCATGTATATATTACGTTCAAACGTCATTATCTCTGATGTTAGCGGTGCTATTGTTTGTATGGGGATTACCAGCGATTTGAATACAATGGCCCTGCCTACGGCACATTATCAAGGTGTTGAATCTGATGGGATTATTTTCATCAAATATTTTGATTCAGAGCCTTATTTTTTATGTCTTTCTACTCAAGAAAAAGCAGCCACATTTATTCAGTCATTACCACAAGACACTTGGGAAATAGCGACTGAAAAACAATGGCAGCAATTCGAAATTGAGCAAGGTTTACCGTCAATCTATCCCGAGACTAAGGAGAAATTTACTCCTCAACAGCTGAATCTTGATTTAATTGGTGGTGTAAGTTTCAACAAAGGCTGTTATCCCGGCCAAGAAATAGTTGCTAGATTGCATTATCTTGGCAAGCCCAGTCGCCGAATGTTTATTGCAGAAATTAAAGCAACGAGACTACCTACAGCAGGACAAGAAGTCACCACTGAAGATGGCAGTGTCGCTGGCCATATCGTTCGTTCTCAATATAAAGACAAAATAACTATTTCACTACTACTTAGTCTTAAACTTGCCGATCAACAACCTACTATTTTTGTTAATAATACAACCGAAATATCGGTGTTTGAGCAACAGTTTACTGAATAGAAATCACGGCGCTGGGTTAGGATATTGCTGATGTATTTGTTCAATGCTTGCCAACACGCCATCATCTAATACCATATCAATGCTTTCAACATTGCTTTTTAATTGCTCAAGATTGGTCGCACCAATAATATTGCTAGTGACAAAGGGTCGAGCATTCACAAATGCCAATGCCATTTGGGCAGGATCTAAATCATATTGTCTAGCCAAATTTACATAGGCCTGTGTCGCTAAAATGGCTTGTGGATTACTATAACGTTCATAATGTGGCCACAAGGTCATTCTGGCACCTTTGGGTTGCGCACTATTGAGATATTTCCCAGTTAGCACGCCGAAGCCTAAGGGAGAATAAGCTAATAGACCGACACATTCACGATGACTTATTTCAGCACAGCCAATTTCATAACTACGATTAATCAAGCTGTAGGGATTTTGGACTGACACAATAGTCGGCAAATCATACTGTTTGGCGATATTTAAAAACTGCATTATCCCCCAAGGCGTTTCATTGGATAAACCAATATAACGGATCTTGCCTACTTTTATTTGCTGTTCTAGTGCTTCAAGAGTTTGATGAATCGATGTGATATTTTCTTCATCAACACTGTCCTGATAGCCTAATTTACCAAAGAAATTAGTATTCCGCTCTGGCCAATGCAATTGATAAACATCAATATAATCAGTATGTAACCGACTAAGGCTGGCATCTAATGCTGATGAGATATGGGCGGCATTAAAGCGTGTTTTTGCTTGCCGAATATGTGATACCCATTCAAAGCCAGGGCCGGCTATTTTACTAGCAATAACAACATCATCACGCTGGCCTCGCTTCGCTAACCACGAACCTATAATTTTCTCGGTTCGACCATAACTTTCTGCCGTGGGTGGAATCGCATATAACTCGGCCGTATCAATAAAATTAACGCCTTTCTCGACAGCAAAATCTAATTGCTGGTGGCCTTCTTTTTCGGTATTTTGTTCTCCAAATGTCATGGTGCCCAAGCAAATGGCACTCACATTCAGATCTGTTTTAGCTAAGCTGTTATAGCGCATAGATATTACTTTTGGGAAATTGCTAATGGAAGTTATTTGGTCGGAACAGCAAGATTCGAACTTGCGACCCCTTGTCCCCCAGACAAGTGCGCTACCAGACTGCGCCATGCCCCGATACGATATTCTGTTTAAAGCATAGCACCACGGAACGTGGTGCTAGAAAATTATATTTACGCTAATAAAGCACGAATTTCTGCCAGCTCTGCCAGCATTTCTTGAATCATCTGTTTCTTATTAGTATCAGTTGAGTCAGATGTGCCTTCATTCTCAAGACGTTGACGAGCACCACCAATGGTAAAACCTTGCTCATATAATAGCCCACGAATTTCACGAATCAATACAACATCATGGCGTTGATAATAACGTCTATTTCCACGACGTTTAACAGGTTTAAGCTGTGAAAATTCTTGTTCCCAGTAACGTAGAACATGTGGTTTAACACCACATAACTCACTTACTTCACCAATAGTGAAATAACGCTTTCCTGGAATGACTGGTAATTCGTTGTTATTACTCGCTTCTAGCATAACTATCCACCCTTGCTTTTAATTTTTGGCCTGGACGAAAAGTCACTACACGGCGTGCCGTG
>JAUXFA010000240.1 GCA_030620285.1 Piscirickettsiaceae bacterium | reverse complement strand
TATCAGGTCTTGTCTTCCTAAGACCGCTTGGCCTCCGACTTTACCCTGCTTTGTTGCTGAATGCCGCTATCAGCAATTCCATAGGGGATAAAATGCTCTGTTGCGGCATTTGCAAATACGGCATCAATCCACGGTGAATAAATATCCACATCAGGTGTCATCACAACTACATCAGTCGGTGACAATTCGGGATGGCGTTCAAACAAGGCTAACAACTGGTCATGCAACACCTCAACTTCACGCATAGCACTATGACAGGCATGGATCATTATCGAATCATCTTCAGCCCCGACCTGATATTTTTGTTGACTATTATTTTCAAACTGACTTAACTCAAAAATATCATGTTGAAGCTTGCCCAATAAATGCGTCGGCTGAGGTGGAACAAAAAGCTGTTCATCTTGATGCTGACAGCCTTGTAACTGTTCAAAGAACTCTTGTCCTTGTTTGCCTAGGCTTGCTAATAAAGGATGGTCGATTGTTGAATAGCTTGCTTGTTCAGGTGAACTCAATAACTGTTTGCTACGTGTTTTCTCATCAACCAAGTCCCCCCAATATTCCTCACTCGGTGATAAAACAAATAGATAAATATCACAATGCCGTGCCATTAACTCAAACAGTTCGAGATAAACTGGTGGCAAAGCTGAAAGCCCAAAAATAGCTATCCGCGAGGGTAAGCCAGTTGGAATATCTTGTTGTGATGATAAATAAACTTTTAACTGAGCCAACAAATTAGCACGATGCTTTGGACTGCTATCACCTGCAATCAATTTCTGCCATAACATTGCCTGCCAATGTGGTTTTTCACCTTGTTCCCATCTCTGGATCCAGTCAGGGCGATACATCAAATATTGATCAAAACTATCTGCAATACGATGTGCTAACGCATATCGCTTCACTGGATCATCCCTGTCATCTAAATAAGCAGTAATGGCTTCAAAACCAGACTGATTACAACATGCCGGTAATAATTCATAGATTTGCCATGCCATAGCATCAGTTGAAAAGGAAGATTGCTTGGGAATATCTGGCAATAACCTACGGAATAATGCCCAGATAAAAGCCGATGGATAAGGGAAGTCAATGTGACTGGCGATGCCATGATGTTGAGCCAAGAATAATGATAACCAGCGAGAGAGTTCATTACTCTGCACAATCACCGTTTCTGCTTCTAAGGGTGAAAGTGGCTGCGACTGTTGTAAATCAGCAAGCCGTGCAGCCAATTGCACCATATTATTGCTGTATATCACTTTCAGCATTGTGATATTTTATCCTTGTGTAATTATTACCGATTAGACTAGTCTGTATTAATCAAAATACACCATAACAAAAGTTTTATACTTTGTTTGTTTTTAAATTACTGACTATGGTTCTTTACCTATGATTCGACTCACATACAAATCTATCAAATTACTTATATTCAATAGGTACATACTCATTGGCCTAATTTTGGTCTCTGTCTTTATTGCTGGCATTGTTGCTAATAATAAAATATTTGCCCCCGATCTGCATCGGCTTTATATGGAAAGTATGATGGTAAATGATCAACCGCCCGTCGTATTAATCCATGGTGTTCTGGGTAGTAAATTACGCGATAAAAACACCAATGAAGATCTATGGCCTGGTTCTGCTAGTCGATTATTCTTACATGACTATTCTGACATTGCTTTTGATATCGATCCCGATACCTTGGTTCCAATGTCTAACAATATTGAAGCTTATGCCATATCAGAAGGAGCAGTAGGGAAAGATTTTTATGGGAAAATCGTTCGTACACTCGGTGATTCTGGTGGTTACAAACTTGCCAAAATAGGTAAAAAAGTCAATCCAGAACAAAAGAATTACTACATATTTCACTACGATTGGCGGCAAGACAACGTTATCAGTGCAAACAAGCTAGCAGACTTTATCGACCAAATCAGAATCGACTATAACAATCCCGATTTAAAAGTAGATATTGTTGCCCACAGTATGGGGGGGTTAATTACTCGTTATTATATTCGTTATGGCAAGCAAGACGTATTAAATGATAATGATTTTGATAAAAAAATCACCATGTATGGTGGAGAACGTGTTCGAAGAGTCATTTTACTTGGCACACCTAATCTGGGCTCAGTTAAAACGCTTAATTTATTTATCAATGGTGTTGATATTGGCTTAAACAAAATTGGTACCGAAACTCTCGCATCCATGCCAAGTTTATATCAGTTATTTCCACACCCATTGAATGATTGGATTGTTAATGGCAATGGAAAACCTCTTGACCGAGATTTATTTGATATTGAGATATGGCAACGATTTCAATGGTCCATTTTTGATCCAAATGTCAGGCAACGAATTCTTGCTAAATTTGACTCTTCCGAAGATGGAAACAAATATTTAGCCACACTAGAAAGATACTTCGAGAAACACCTTGAACGAGCCAGAAGATTTGTCTGGTCTCTTAGTATTCCCCTTCCAGAAAATCATCCAAAACTTACCATTTTTGGTGGTGGCTGCACATTAACTGCCGCAAGAATTGTTGTCGAAGAAGTTAAAGGCGAGTCACTAATTCGAATGTATCCTGAAGAAATATCCCAACCAATCGAGGGTGTTGATTATGATGCGCTGTTATTGGAACCTGGGGATGGCTCAGTGACTAAAGCATCACTTTTAGGAAGGAATATCCTAGATCCCAGCATCAAACGGCACGAATATATTTTCCTGCCTTTGAAACAATCCTTTTTCTTATGCGTCTCTCATAATAGCTTGACCGGGAATCTTAACTTTCAGGACAATCTGTTAAATACATTACTATCCAGGGATTAATAATAATCATGGGGAACACAATAAGAGATTACCAGCAAGTGATACTGTCAGTTTTGATCGGTAGCCTGTCATTAATGATGCCATTGGCTACCATGGCAGATAATCAATCAATTACTTATCTCAAGCAGAATTGGTCTGATCAAGAAAGAGAATATTTCTACTTTGCAGATCAAGGTTCACGTCTTATTCCTTATGATTACTTTCTTCATCTTGAACAAGCAGAGAATACACAATTACTACGCAGTGATAATAATATGCTGCGCTTTGGTTTTATTCCAGCATCTAAAAGTAAGAATAACCCTGATGGATTGCCTATCGGCTTAGCCCGAAATGGGGATCATATGGGTCCGACTTGTGCTGCGTGTCATACCCAACAGATTA
>JAUXFA010000119.1 GCA_030620285.1 Piscirickettsiaceae bacterium | reverse complement strand
ACATCTATCTGAATGAGTACCGTCCAAGGCGCGATCTGAAACGGCGTATTAGATGCTGTTCGTAACGGTACAATTCCTAAAGAAAAAGCAAATGACTTAGGTATTATCTGTTCAGTTTGGTTGAATCCTCAAATTACAACGGTTGAAGATTTAGATCATGAAGCATTATTCAATATCCATCGTGAAGCAACACGTAGAGCGATTGAAAAAGCAATGAGTGATGAGCCAAGCATTGATTTCTTGTTAGAAAATCAGGATAAACTGGTTCACAAGTATTATCAAAATGCTATTGCTGCTAAAAAATAAGATTATTACGTCTTAAATCAAGAAATTAACGATCTATCCACTAAACAGGATAGGTCGTTTTTTTATGCGTTGTATAATGCTCCCAAGATGAACAAGAAACCTGAATCTCAAATGGATCTATATTCCATTGATAAATTAATGCATGAAACTCGTCAGTTGGCGGCTAAATACCATCAAACAACGGGCAATACATTGCCTGTAACGGGTGAAATTGCACGTTATGATGTGGCCAAAGCACTTAATTTAAAACTTATCGATGATCAAACTCTAGGCTTTGATGCACTTGGTGAAGCTGATGGCCAGGAAGTCCGCATTCTTATAAAAGGGCGTGTTATTTTTGAAAACAGTCGATCAAGCGCAAGGATAGGTCAGGTCAAACCTGATGGTCGTTGGGACGATGTTGTTTTAGTCTTATTTGATGACAATTATGAACCGATAGAAATGTACTTGGCCACTACTGAAGATATTGTAGCGGCCTTAGAAAACAAGTCTGAAAGTAAAAATAAAAAACGGGGGGCAATGTCTGTTGCCCAATTTAAAATTATTGGTCAATTGGTTTGGACGCAAGAAGCAGGGCTAGAACAAGAAATATGGGATAATCACAGCAACTAACTAAATGGAGTTGTTGCGATGGATGTATCTGGTTTTATTTTTTGGGGCCTTGTTGCCATTATGCTGATTTATTCAGTTTCAATTTATAACGGTCTCGTTAATCTAAAACACAACGTCAGCAAAGCTTGGGCAAACATAGATGTGTTGCTTAAACAGCGTCATGATGAGCTCCCAAAGCTGGTTGAAACATGCAAGCAGTACATGAAGTTTGAGCAAGAAACCCTTGAAAAGGTTATGAAAGCTCGTTCATCAGTTGCGTCCGCACAGCAACAAGGTGATATCGCAGCTCTAGGTCAAGCAGAAGGTGCATTACGTTTAGGCTTGGGTGGTTTATTTGCTGTTGCTGAAGCCTATCCTGACCTGAAAGCTGATGAAACATTCCAACATTTACAAACTCGCATCACTGGATTAGAGAATACCATTGCCGATCGCCGTGAGTTTTATAACGAGAGTGTCAATAATAATAACGTGCGAATAGAACAGTTTCCTGACGTCATCTTTGCGCGACTATTTAATTTCAAGGCACACGATCTATTAGAGTTTACCGAACAAGAAAAAACGGACGTTAATATTGGTCAATTATTCGATAGCTAAACTATGTTTAAAGAGCTTGTTGCCTCTCTCGAGAGCAATGTAATACAGCTTGATTCATTTGAATTCAGTGGTGTATTGATATTTTTTAGCACAATGAGTCTACTGTCATTTTATCGAATGTACCGTTGGAATCATCATGCTCGCGTAATTGAAAATACACCAACATCAAAAGTCCGCTCAGCGGCACAAGGCTATGTCGAACTCAATGGCCAAGCTCAATTAATGGATGGCCCACTAATTTCGTCTCCAATTTCTGGCAGATCGTGTGTATGGTTTCGCTATAAAATTGAGGAAAAGGTCCAGAAGACTGATAAAAATGGTAGATCCGTTAGCCACTGGCGCATAGTTAAGCAACAAACCAGTGATGAACTTTTTCTATTAGAAGATGACACAGGACGTTGTGTCATAGACCCTGATGAGGCGGATGTCATTACTACAGATAAACGAACTTGGTACAAAAACCATGTTGTACCACCCAGACGTTATACCGAAGAATTAATTACAGATAATGAACCACTCTATGCCATTGGCTTATTTAAAACCTTGGCCAATGTAGAACGACAAAAATTACGTCAACACGTCAGTCAATTATTACGCCATTGGAAAAATGACGATCCAAACTTGCTGTTACATAACTACGATTCCAATAGGGACGGCGAATTGAGTCCACAAGAATGGGAACAGGTTCGATTAGCTGCTGAACGACAAATAAAAAGTGAACATGGGCAACAAGAAAAGATGGAGCAACTGAATGTGTTAAAAAATAGTCCACATAAAGATCAAGCTTTTATCTTATCTACCGTTTCAGAAGACAAGTTAATCGGACGTTATAAGTGGCGGACACTGATGTCTTTACTTACTTTTTTTATCAGCGGTAGTATTGCTGTTTGGATAATCAATATCCGCTTGGGAATATAAATGCAGGAACAAATGGAACATATATTTAACCAAGGTGGTTTATTATCCCAGCACATTGAATCGTATGCACCTCGCCAACTACAACTGGAGATGGCTAATGCCATCCAGCAAACCTTGGCTAATGGAACTGTTCTAATTGCTGAAGCTGGAACCGGTACCGGTAAAACCTATGCTTATCTCGCACCAGCAATTTTGTCAGGTCAAAAAGTTTTTATTTCAACAGGTACCAAGAATTTACAGGATCAGCTTTTTAACAAAGATTTACCTAAATTAAGAAAAGCATTAGCAACTCCTTTTCGTGCTGCCTTATTAAAAGGACGAAGTAACTATCTTTGCCATTATCGGCTCGCTATGGCACAACATGATCCATTACAAAAGCCCTATTACGTGGTTCTGCAAGAATTATCAGAATGGTCAGGTAAAACTAAAAGTGGTGACCTGAGTGAAAGCAATATGCTGGAAGACAATTCACCATTGTGGCCAAAAGTAACCTCGACTATCGACAACTGTCTTAGTCAGGAATGTCCAAATCATGCTGAATGCTTGATCAATGAAGCACGAAAAAAAGCCCAAGAAGCCGACATTGTTGTTATTAATCATCATTTATTAATGTCAGACATGGCATTAAAAACATCCGGACAAGGCGAAATTTTACCCAGTGCTGATGCTTATATTATTGATGAAGCCCATCAACTACCTGAAATTGCCACTCAGTTCCTTGGTAACCGCATTAGCAGCCATCAAATAATCGAACTCTGTCGCGATAGTATTCGTGAAATGGAACAAGATGCTGACGATATGGGCACCATCCGTAATTATGCCGAAAAAGCAGAAGCTTCGATGAGAGCATTACGTCTGAGCATAGGTGATAAGGAACAAAGAACACCTTGGTTACATTTATTTGACAAGATTGACGTAAAAAATAAGCTAAGCAGTGTTATCGAATGCATGGATGACCTGGAACAACAGCTAGAACTTGCTGCAGAGCGGGGGAAAGGATTGGAGCAATGTCATACCCGATGTGTTGAGCTTATAGATACACTGTCATTATTTGCTCAAAAGCAGGCGGATGACACTATGATCTTATGGGTTGATATTCGTACAAACGGATTGATATTACATGCTACACCACATGAGGTTAACCAATATTTTCAACAATGGATGGATGAAAAGCCAACTGCTTGGGTATTTACTTCGGCAACCTTAACCGTGGCAGGAAAATTCAATAATTTTAACAATCAGCTTGGTATTAAACAGGCTGAAATGAAAATTTGGCCAAGTCCTTTTGACTTTGAAAAACAAAGTTTATTGTATATGCCTCAAATCCCGGTCGAACCAAAACATGAGGATTACAACCAACATATTATTGAGCTTGCCAAACAGGTCATTACTCATAGCAAAGGTCGTACTTTTCTTCTATTTACTAGCTATCGCGCCATGCATATCGTGGCAGATGCATTAGATGAAGAACTAGATGATTATCCATTGATGGTACAAGGCAGTGCATCTAAATTAAGCTTATTAGAACAGTTCCGTGACCATGGCAATGCTGTGTTATTAGGCACCAATAGCTTCTGGGAAGGTGTAGACGTGCGTGGTGAAGCCTTATCATGTGTCATTATAGATAAAATCCCATTCGCATCACCTGGCGACCCGGTATTACAGGCACGAATAGATGCGTTAAAAGAGTGGGTGGCAATCCTTTTTCATCCATCCAAATACCTGCTGCCGTTATTCAACTTAAACAAGGTATTGGTCGGTTAATTCGTGATCCTAACGATTTTGGTGTTTTAGTGTTATGTGACCCAAGATTGCTGACAAAACCTTATGGCAAGCTATTTTTGCGCAGTCTTCCAGCGATGCCGATCACCCAAAATATTGATGATGTAGATACGTTCTTTAAAAATAGAACTGTTTAAAACTAACTGCTTTCAAGATATGAAAATGCAGTCAAAAATGCTTGTTCTTGAAATTGTTTTAAGCCTGTATCATGAAAATTCATTACTACATGACTATTTTTAAGAATTTCTTTCGATTTAGATGATGACAGTAATGAAACTTTTAGATCATCAACCAATTGGATTGTAGCTTCTAATTTAAAACCGACTGAGCCACCGGCGAACTTACCCTTAGTCATACGTTCACGAATAACGACATGCTCGATTTGATAATCAGACATTAGTTTTACGAAATCAAATTGGAATTTTTTCAATTGCTCGCTATCAGTAGCATCTTTAATAGTTAATTTCTTAATTCTGCATTCATGCAGAGCATATAAACCATCTGTTAACGACATCAAACAAATGATGGCATCATTGCCTTTTAGTTCAACACCACATACTTTCATATCAATACCCTATAGTCAGAATGTGCTTCATAGTAAATGAGCAGGGACTAGATAGCTATGGGAGATTGTAATAAGTCATCCATTTGTAACTTTGTGATTGATAGTCTATAACTAACTATAGAGTTGAGAGGATTATACGATGTTAACCTTATATGGCAGTAACAACACAAGATCGTTCCGGGCTTTATGGGCATTAGAAGAAGCAGAAATAACGTATAACTACCAACAGATCAGACTTGGTCGGCCAGGTGAAAATGGTGCCAGATCCGAGTCATACACCCAACTGAATTTTCAAGGTAAAGTCCCTACACTAGTT
>JAUXFA010000250.1 GCA_030620285.1 Piscirickettsiaceae bacterium | reverse complement strand
GTTGTTCTAAGGCTTCTTTACCATCACGCACAATAGTGGTATCAACCCCAATTTTCTCCATTGTGCGTTTTATTTGTGTGTGAGCCACACTTGAGTCATCAGCCACATAAAATATGTGGTCGTTAGTTACTTCTGAATAACAATAACTCTAGGTGATTATGACCAACTAGCTGGGTTCGATGATCAACACCCTCAATCAGGCTTGCCATAGGAATGTTCTCCAGATCATCATTACATTATTAATGTATCGGATCATTAGCAAGATGTTTGAGGGAGTAAGCATTGTTAATCAAACAGGCATGTTATTTGCTTCATTTGAATTGTAAAGCGTAGCGATGTCAGATAATTGACATTGCTGATGGAGAATATGAGGTATTCCGATGAGTACGATAGTTTATAGAGTAATGTTGCTGATGCTGTTGAGTGCCGGTGCTGTTTCAGCGCCTGAGGCCGAGACATTACAATCTTTAGATAGTATCGAACATGTGGCATATGAATATAGTTTGTTAGAAGCCCAAGTGCAGCATGATAACCCTCAAATTGTGATGGGAGCATTGGATTCAAGACTACGATTACAAGCATGTGATGGCAATTTGGAAGCATTCTCTAAAGTACAAAATTTAGGTTTAGGCAATCAGACGATAGGTGTTAAATGCCTAGCGCCAGTTGCGTGGACGGTCTATGTCCCTATTCGTGTGAAAGTATTTAAACCGGTCGTAGTGACAGTGAAATCATTGGCGGCAAAACATATTATCACCAAAACAGATTTACGCGTTGAGCAACATGATATTTCTACCCTACGCCAAGGTTATTTACAAAATATTGAGCTTGCGGTTGGCCAGCAGTTGAAATATCCCATTGCAATGGGGGCAACTATTAAACCGCGTAGTTTGATGAATAAAAAAGTAGTACATCGTGGAGAACAAATTGTCTTGGTTGCAACATTAGGGAAAATGGAAGTGAGAATGGCTGGTACGGCATTAGCAGATGCAACGCAAGGTCAACGAGTACGTGTTAAGAATATATCCTCTAAGCGAATCGTCGAAGGTGTAGTCGATGCTCCCGGTATAGTTAGAATAATGATGTGAGAGTAAATTGAATAAATACAATGTTTTATATTCAAGTTTTTTTGAAATTGGCCGATGTAATAACTGAGAAAGTTAGGAGACATTGAATGTCTGAAATAAATAACATCAAATCATCGGGCCAATCGACAGTAGAGGCTACGCGTAATAATACGCGTGATAGTCGTGACGTTAAATCGGAAAATGTGCAAACGAATGAAGCACGTACTGATACGGTGAGTTTGACCAATACTGCAACGGATTTGCAGACATTACAACAAACCATTGCCGATTCATCTGGAGTTAATCAAGCGCGTGTTGATGCGTTACGATCAGCTGTTGAAGATGGATCATATCAAGTAGATGCCACTGAGTTAGCACAAAATATAATTAATTTTGAGCAATTTTAAATACTAACTCTTTAGGTGTAACAAAATGGCAATGACTCCAGCGCAACAGATCCAGAGTGTGCTTCAAGCTGAGCAGCATACAGTAAGTCAATTATTGGAAATTTTAACCACGGAACGTGACTCATTAGTTTCCTCTGATGCTGAGACAATGGCGGTGATGAATGCGAATAAACAACCACTGCTGGTACAATTAGAGCAGCTCAACCGTCAACGTGAAGCAATTCTACAAGCAGAAGGTTTTTCTGCTGGTAAGGACGGCATAAAAGCATTTATTGCTAACCAGACTAAAAAAGACCAACGACAATTAACTGATTTATTAAATCAATTACGCGAAGCGGCTTTTGCATGTCGAGATAATAACCAAGTTAATGGTGGTATTGTGAATGTTAATCGCCAATATTTACATAGGGCAATGAGTGTATTACGAGGCCGCGACTTAAATATAACGTCTTATGGTCCCGGTGGCGAATATACTAGTCAAGTTGTTCGACAACCATTATTGGGTCGCGTTTAAACAAGGCAGAAGTTAATCTTGCTCGCACCATGTTGCCAGCGTGTTGACCCATTCAGGTTGATCATTCAAACAGGGTATGAGAGTGAGTGATTCTCCACCTGCTTGTTGAAATACTTCTTGGCCTCTAATCGCAATTTCTTCCAGTGTTTCCAAACAATCCGTCACAAAAGCAGGACAAATAACAACAATATTTTTGGCGCCAGCTTGGGCTAATTCCCGTAACTTATCTTCTGTATTAGGTCCTAACCATTTCGCTCGTCCAAGCCGAGACTGAAAAGCGACCGAATACCTATCAGAGGCTAATCCCGCTTGATTAACAAAGCATTGAGTTGTTTGAAATACTTGATGACGGTAGCAGGTCTTGTGAGCAACAGTATGTCGTTGGCAACAATTTTCTGACTGCAAACAGCCATCATTTAACTTGTTAAGGTGAGATTCCGGCAAGCCATGATAGCTAAAGACAAGATGATTATAATCCTGCTCAAGATAAGGGCGAGCACTACTGACTAAAGCATTAATATAATCTGGCTGATTATAAAATGGTGAAATAACCGTGAGTTTAATGGCTAATTGATGTTTTTTGATAACAGCATGTACTTGTTCTACCGATGTTGTGACCGTGCTTTGTGCATAATGTGGGTATAACGGTATAAACAATATTTCAGTAATATCATCCTGTTTGGCGAGTTCTAATAATTGGCTTTCAATACTAGGCTTGCCATAACGCATGGCCATTGCAACTGGCATGGATACTTTTTCTTGTAATGCTTGTTTGAGCTGCTCGGAAAAGACAATCAGCGGGGAACCTTCAGGTAACCATATACTTTTATACGCCTCGGCAGAGGATTTTGGTCTAGTGGGTAATACAAAAAGACTGACAATTAATCGACGTAATAACCAAGGTAATTGAATAACATAAGGATCCATTAGAAACTGATTTAGGTAGCGACGAACTGCTGTTGTCTCTGGCTGCGTAGGAGAGCCTAGATTAGCTAATAATATTGCTCGATTAGTCATGTATATTGATGGCGTAGAAATAAATTATAAGTAAGTTAAAAGTTGTCTTATCATACCGTTT
>JAUXFA010000032.1 GCA_030620285.1 Piscirickettsiaceae bacterium | reverse complement strand
TCTATAATCGCTTGGTTAAGTTCTGCTATACCGCGTGATAACGAGTTAATATCTTCTATCGATACCGTTATTTGACTGTCAATTTGATCATCAAACTGCTGTAGTTGGCCATCTAAGGTGTTGAACCTATTAGCCAATAATCCGGCTTCGGTCAAGAATACCTGTCGAGCAGGAACTGAGGTGGGATCATTAGCCACCTCTTGTGCTGCTGCAAAAAATGATTCGAGACCAGAATCCAATCCCAATTCGGTTGAACCTAATATGTTATCAATTTGCGATGCAAATTCATAAAAGGTATCAAATTGGGATTCTTGTGAAGTATATCTTCGTACCTGTTCTGCTAAAAAAGTATCATAGATTCGCTCTACACTACCGACTGTCACCCCAGAACCGATATAGTGTGTGCCTTGGAAATTAGGCAAATGCGTGACTTGTTCAGTACGCTGGCGAGAGTAGCCTTCGGTATTAACGTTACTAATGTTATGGCTTGTTGTTGCCAATGCATTTTGTGTTGTTAGTAATGCTGTTGTTCCTATATTCAGCAAACTCATGTTAAAACCTCTTATCCGTTATGTGACGGCGAAAATTATGAATAGTTTAGTTGATGCGATATTTGTGCCAGCGTGGCGCCATTCATAATGCGTTTAATTTTATCTGCGTAAGCAGGATCGGTCGCATAACCCGCCTTGTGTAGCTCTTCAATGAATTTTTCCGGGTCCGAACTATGCTCTAAAGCCTGGCGATAGCGCGGCTGAGTTTGTAAAAAATTCACATAATCATCAAAACTTTGCTGATATGAGTCATAGACTCTAAAACGCGACTGTTCTTTGACGGCAGTACCATTACGATATTCCATTGAACCTATAGCAATATAATCACCGGCCCAACGATTATCAGCTTTGATATTAAATAAGTTATGACTCGATGGTTCACCCGTTTTATCAATAACATATTGTCCCCAACCCGTTTCCAATGCCGCCTGAGCCAAAATAACTTCTGGACTTACACCAATTTTATCCGCCGCTTGTTTAGCCATCGGCCATAGCTGCTGAACGAAACTTTCTGGTGAATCAAACTTAATATTTTCACTATCCGCTGTTTGATTGTTGCTTGTGCTGGGTGCAGATTTAAGTACTTGCTCTAATAAGGCTTTATGTTCTGCCAATTGTAGGGCAGGTCTTCTACGAACAGTATCAATGCTATACGTTCTGGATTCCCCTTCTACCGGCGATTTATATGCAGCTTGACCACCTAATTGACGAATAATCGCTTCTTGCAAGCCAAAACCACCATCTTTTCCAGCAAGATCCATCGCAAGCTGTTGGTCTGACATTTCACGATAAAATTCACTTTGATTCGAATTAAAAATACCTTCTGCTAGGCTCGCTTGCCTCATGCTTTTTAACATCATATTGATAAAAATGGCCTCAAACTGACCAGCAACTTGTTTTATTGTTTGCTGATCGTTGCCATCTTGGTTGGCAGAACGACGTAATTCTGCCAATCCTTGAAAATCGACGGTTGTCTGTACAATAGCTGTATTTAAAGCCATCTTAAATAATCACTAAGTCCGCATGCAGTGCACCTGCTTGTTTTAACGCTTCTAAAATAGCCACTAAGTCGCCCGGAGCGGCTCCAACCTGATTCACTGCTCGAACAATTTCATCCAGTGATACACCCGGGTTAAAGACAAACATCCGGCTATCTTCTTCGGTTACTTCTACGTCAAAATTGGGGGTTACAACGGTTACACCATCCGACAATGCATTGGGTTGACTGACCTCGGTGTTGGCTGAAATAGTGACTGATAAATTACCATGCGTTACCGCTGCTGGTGTGACGCGAACATGCTGACCAATAACAATGGTGCCGGTGCGAGAATTCACTACAATTTTAGCCGCTGCTTCACCAGGACTCAGTTGTAAATTTTCGACTAATGATAAAAAGGGTACCCGCTGACTCGGATCACGGGGTGCATTGACTTTTATAGAGCCTGCATCCATTGCACGTGCCGTACCTTTACCAATGGAATGATAAATCGCTGCGGTTAATCTGCTTGCTGTGGTGAAGTCTGCCTGATGCAAGTTTAGAATCAAATGGTCACTTACGTTAAACGCATTTTTGACTATTCGTTCAACCGTTGCGCCATTAGGGATTCTACCTGCACTTGGAATATTAACTGTAACTCGTGAACCATCTCCAGCTTCAGCACCAAAACCACCCACAACCAAGTTTCCTTGAGCAATGGCATATATCTTTCCATCAATACCTTTCAATGGCGTCATGATCAAACTACCGCCACGTAAACTTTTAGCATCACCTAATGATGACACGGTGACATCTATTGTTTGGCCGGGTTTACTAAAAGGTGTTAAGTCCGCATGAATCGCTACTGCAGCCACATTTTTGCTTTTAGGATCGGTTCCAGGCGGTAGACTTATCCCCGACTCCAGTAAAAAACTACGCAGCGTCTGCCCTGTAAACTGAGTTTTATCGCCGGTACCATTTAGTCCAACAACTAAGCCATAACCCACTAATTGGTTATTTCGTACTCCCGCAATTGATGCTAAATCTTTAATGCGTTCTGCCTGTACCACTGTCGACATAATCGTCAGGAATAGACTGATTAAAAACAATTTAATATTCATTGAGATCACCTGCTAAAACGGCATTAATGCACTTAAGAAGAAGCGGCCCAACCAACCCACTACATTGGCATCATTGGTCGGTCCATCACCCACATAAGAAATCCGTGCATTTGCTACTCGCTTAGAAGAAATGGTATTGCTTGCATCAATATCTCGAGGACTAATCATGCCTGAGATACGAAGATACTCATTACCTTGATTGATGGTAATCACCTTCTCTCCCCGAATAATCATATTGCCATTTGGCAAAACCTCTACCACTGACACACTGATTTCACCTGTTAATTCATTACTTTGATCGCTATCACCTTGACCTGAAAAATCATGGGTCGAACCAAGACTAAATGCTAAATTATTATCGCTATCATTTGCCAATGGTAAGACGCTTGGTAGGTCAAATTCTGGCGTGGTGCCAAATAAGGTTGGATTGGTAATACCATTGCTACTGGATTTACTAATAATTGTTTCTGTTTCTTTTTCAGCTTCCGTTTCTTCTTCTAATTTCACCATCAAAATATCGCCTACTCGGCGTGCACGATAGTCTTCAAATAATGAAACATTGGTTGCCAAATCAAAAATAGCACCATCACTATTCTCATGTTGAGGCACAGCAACAGGTCGTACCGAAGCATAGGCTGGATCTCGCTTTGCTTCATTTGATATACAGCCGGCCAATAGAACCAGGCTGCTTAATACCAAGATGTTTATAATTTTTTTCATGATTATTTTCCTCTATTACCGCTAAGCTTGAGAGGCTTTAATTATTAAAGATTCTGAGAAGCAAATTGCAACATCTGATCAGCAGTCGAAATGGCTTTTGAATTCACTTCATAGGCGCGCTGAGTCTCAATCATATTGATCAATTCTGTCACCACATTGACATTTGATGATTCCAGAGCACCACCAATCACGGTGCCTATACCGGTTAAGCCGGGCGTCCCTGTTACAGCAGTACCACTGGCGCCACTTTCTTTAAATAAGTTCTCACCTATGGGCTGCAAACCTGTTGGATTAACAAAATCAGCAAGTTCAACATTACCGATGATTGTCGGCGATGTTTGCCCAGATTGCAGGATACTGAAGGTACCGTCACTACCAATAGTAATGCTCAAGGTATCTTGTGGAATAGTGATAGCAGGTTCTAATGGATAGCCATTTGACATTACCACTTGGCCTGTTGAATCAACTTGAAATGTACCATCTCTGGTATACGATAATGAGCCATCCGGTTGTAATATTTGGAAAAACCCACGACCTTGAATCGCTATATCTAAGGAATTATCTGTTTGAATAATATTACCTTGAGTATGTGTTTTTTCAGTCGCGACTGTTCTCACACCGGTACCCAACATTAAACCTGATGGTAATTGTGTATTGGTTGAAGATTGTGCGCCCGGTTGACGAATTGTTTGATATAACAAATCTTCAAAGACCGCTCGATCTTGTTTAAACCCTGTCGTATTAACGTTTGCCAGGTTATTTGAAATAACTGACATTCGTGTTTGTTGGGCATCAAGTCCTGTTTTAGCAATCCATAACGCTTGATTCATGGTGAATTTCCTCCAATATTTTGACGCTTATTGCGTGTCAATTACCTTAACTGCAATAGCCGTGCCGAAGCCGCACTATTCTCATCTGCTGACTTCATCATTTTGACTTGCATTTCATACTGCCGTTGCAATTCGATCATCTTGCTAAGGGAAGCAACCATATTGACATTACTGGTTTCTAAAGTGCCCGATGCAAGTTTTATATTTGAATCTAAAGGTGCACTGCTGCCATCACGCAAACGCATTAAACCGTCACTATCTTTAAATACATTGCTGAGATCTGGTTTCACTAATCTTATACGGTCTAATATTGCTAATGCATTTGCCTCAGCACCAATCGGACGAATAGAAATAGTACCGTCAGAGCCAATTTCAATTTTTTCAGATGGTGGAACTGCAATCGGACCACCTTCACCTAATACTGCCAAGCCCGTCCCTGTAACCAGTTGCCCTGCTGCTGTAACATGAAAGTCACCTGCTCGGGTATAACCTTCACGGCCATCTTTACCTTGAACCGCAATAAATCCTTCGCCTTGCACAGACACATCTAACTCTCGTCCGGTGGTATGAATAGAGCCTTGTTGATAATCTGTCTGTGGTCGTTCACTCATTGAATAAACACGACTAGGAAGTCCTTCGCCAAATACCGGCATACTGCGGAATTGTTCAAAATCAGCTCGAAAACCAGTGGTGTTTATATTGGCTAAATTATTACTATTCGCTGCCTGCGACAGCATCGTTTGCTGTGCCGCATTCATTGAAATATAAAGCATTCTATCCATATTACTATCCTCCTGAGCCTTCTATTTCTAGAGCTGTCAGGCTATTTTAATTACCTTAAATTGATAATGGTTTGAGTGATCGCATTATTGGTTTCGATTGATTTTGAATTCGCTTGGAAATTACGTTGTGCCGTAATGAGCCCCACTAATTCTTTGGTTAAATCAACATTTGATTCCTCAAGCGCTCCCGATTGAATCAATCCAAAAGTACCGGTTCCTGCTTCACCCGCTAACACCAAACCCGAATCTAGCGTCTCTTCCCAAGAGGTATTACCAATCTGTTTTAAACCTTGAAGATTAGCGAAATTTGCCATGACTATTTTGCCTAATGGCGTTGATTGGCCATTGGTGTAGGTCGCTCGAACAACGCCTGTATCACTAATATCAAGTCCGCTCAATCGTCCTGTTGTAAACCCATCTTGTGCAATTGAATTAACCGCAAATGCACTGGAGTTTTGGGTTGTACCCAAGTAATCAATGTTAATGACTTGTGGTGTAGAAGCACCGCTTGCAAGTGTGTTAATGCTATAAGTTTGATCGCTTGGTACCGATGACAACGCGCCACCTAAGATAGGATCAAAATCCAATACTTTTGTCACCCCAATTTGAGTTTGTTGTGCCGCAGGCGGTGCGCCCAAAGGTTCATCAATATAAACATCTACATTCCATTGATTGGCTGCTGCATCAGTCTTTTGATAATACATCGTCACTATATGCTGATTACCCAATGAGTCATAAACTGTTGCTGATGTTGAATTAGTAAAGGTTGTTGGGTTAGTGGGGTCAATCGCTGTACCCGCTACAATATCTGTCGCAGTTGATGGTAAATTCGCTGAAAGCCCAACATTAGCTGTCGCCTGTGGGGTCCCTGTTGCTGCTGGCAATTGCAGTGGCACCGAACTGGAAATACTGGTCGACGATACTGTGCCATCTGGATTGACTGGGAATGTCCTTAAAAATTGGCCAGAACTATTGACCACAAAGCCATTGGCATCAATTCCAAAAGCACCCGCTCGAGAATAAATAATTTCACCACTGGTTTGGGTGGGTGCTAAGGCAAAAAACCCTTCGCCACTGATGCCTAAGTCCAAGGCATTATCGGTAAATTGCAGATTACCTTGTTTAAACTGTTGGGATACATTGCTCAGTACCACGCCACTACCAATGGCGGTATTGCTACTACCAAATGCGGTGTCTGCATAGACATCTGCAAATTCAGCTCGTGAAATCTTAAACCCCGTTGTACTAACGTTGGCAATATTGTTTGATTTGACATTTAAATCCGCTGTTGCTGCATTTAAACCCGTTAACGCTGTATTAAAAGACATTTGTTGTCACCCCTTTATATAATTTCTTGTACTTCATTAAATGGCACGGATCCAATTCCTGCCAAATTAACTGTTAAACCTTGATTACCCGATCCGACCAAAACACTATCTACTTTTGCAACTGTTGCTGTTCCAAATGCAGTAGATGTATCACCCACCGTTCCCGTTGCTTTAAATTGATACAGGCCAGCCGGCATAGCTTGTCCTGTTTCATCAAAACCATTCCAACTAAAGTTGGTATAGCCCGAGGCTGATCCCATATCAATGGTAATGACATGGGCTCCTGCTTCATTGAATATTTCAACTTGTAGATCCGTGACCGGTTCAAATACATTGATCTGACCTTTCAAGCCATCTTCAGCCGTTAACGGCCCTATAGATGATGGCACTAATACTGAACGGCCCACTAAAGCAGAACCTTGTAATGCCTGATTAGATGTTAATGACTGAGCAAAACCATCAAATGAATTTTGCAAGCCATCAATCCCCGTTACCGTGGCAAATGAGGCTATCTGACCTAGAAAGTCACCACTTTCTAATGGTTTTAAAGGGTCTTGATTTTTTAATTGCGTTGTCATTAAAGACATAAAGTCTTCTAATGCTAATTCGCCCGCGCCTTTGGTTTCTTCTTTTTCTGAAGATTGCGGATTTAAAAAAGCATATGGGTTTTCACCGACTCCATTGATTGGCATGATGGTCTCCTATACTTACTCGCCCATTTGCAAAGTACGTAGCAATAATTGCTTTGACGTATCTGCAATGGCAACATTATTTTGATAAGAACGTGATGCCGACATCATATTGGCCATTTCAGCAATCGGATCAACATTGGAATGAAAAACGTAACCATCGTCATTTGCTAATGGATGGCTTGGATCATATTTCGCTCTGATGGGTGCTTGGCTTTCAACAATGCCATTCACTTTAACGCCACCTTGGGTATAACCCTTCTGAGCATCATCTAATACCGCTGAGAAAACAGGGTGACGAGCGCGATAGACTTGATCAACACTGCTGCTCACACTATCTGTGTTAGCCAAGTTACTGGCAGTAGTATTCAGCCTTAGTGACTGAGCACTCATGCCACTACCCGCGATATCGAAAATATTAAATAAAGACATACGACTTATTCCCCTCTAATCGCAGTGAGCAGGCCTTTAAAACGGGCACTGAGGAAATTAAGACTGGCTTGATACTGGACTGCATTTTGCATGAACTGAGATTGTTCAATTTGCTCATCAACTGTATTGCCATCAAGTGAATCTTGCATTGAGCTGCGGTATTGCACAGCTGGCGAAGAAAACTGACCGCCTGATGTTGGAAAATGTTTGGCATGGGTTGTTTTCATGCTGGCAAGATCTTGACCGCTTGCTGCCATTTTCATGGCAGACTTAAAATCAATGTCTTGTGCTTTGAAGTTTGGGGTATCCGCATTAGCCAAATTTGACGCCAACAATTCCGCCCGTTGTGAACGGATACGAAGAGCATCAGCATGGATCCCTAGAGCGGAATCAAAGTTTATCGGCATGTTTAGTTCCAACTTTAATCTTATGTAATAAAAGATAAGCAGCAAACATGCCAACAATAAATGTTATTTTAATTCAACTGGTTACGTGTTGGGCGGCAATAATGTCAAAAAACTAACGGCAAAATACTGCCGCTTTATCTGATAACTGTCACGCATAAAAAAAGCCAGCATAAACTGGCCTTTTTAGTTTTATGATTATCGTTCTAAACTTAGTTACATCACTGGCACATCATCATCAGCACCTAATAATGTTCCTAAAGAGTCACCAATCGTTATGGTATAAGTGCCCGCAGCTGGATCAGTAGTATCACCATCACTATCGGTTGCGGTCGCACCTAACTCAAACACCGCATCAAAGCTTGATGAACCTTGTCCACTAATGTCATCAAATTTGAAGTTACCACTAACAACTTCTATTTCGATTCGGTCATAGTCAGGTGATCCAATAAGCGATTGCGAATCATCTAGTGGACCTGTCACAGTACCGCTACCCACAAGCGTATCAGTATCATCATATAACTCATAATTGAAGCTCTCGCCTGCACCAAAGCTAAACAAGCCTAATGAGATACCATTAACATCATAGCTACCTGATAAATCGTCCGTGAAGAATTCAATCGTTAGCGTTTCACCATCATTCATATTCTGGTTATCAACACCAATTTTACCAGCACTATTATTAACAGCATCCGGTGATGATAATCTGATAACAAAATCAGTCGTACCATCTTGTGTCAAGAAATCCACACTTCCTATTGGTCCACCACCTGTTACCCCATTCGCAAATGAATTAGTGAATGTGCTGGTAAGGTCCAAAGTATCAAGCATGTCTAATGAATATTGTGAGTCAGAACCATCTTGACTTATCACAAATACATCACCCGCAGTTGTGAAAGCTCTCAATTCATCGAAGCCATCGCTATTAGAATCTTCTACAGCATACTGAACGGTCAAACCATTAGATGTTAACCCATCTGGCGTAGTAATAAGCGATAAATCAATACCACCCTCACCATCT
>JAUXFA010000113.1 GCA_030620285.1 Piscirickettsiaceae bacterium | reverse complement strand
ATAATCTCGGTGTAATCCGTTGCAACCCCAGTCATTAAAAAAGCAAAACCATTTCCTGGTGCTTGTGCGCGCGTCACTAAATCTGCTGCAATAGGTGTTGATCCTTCGGAACATATTTCCAAAATAGTTGCGACTATTAACGTCATACCTAAACCTGCTAATGTTGCCCCAAAATAAGTTTGAAAACTATCAATAGGGACAAAGGTACGAATCGCTGATGCCAATAAAACACCCAACAACAACCACCGCACAATCATCCGTGAATCTTTGATGCCTTCAACAATCATTGAAGACCACCAATTCATACTAAATTTCGTTGCCTGAAAGCCTGCTTTCGCTTGCTGCCAAAATTTAAAATCTTGTAATTCAATCGTATTCGGATTTGTGGGTAAGGTTCCTCGAGATTCCAACCAATTAAATATCAGTCCACTAGCAATACCAATTATCATTGAACATATAATAAAGAGTAGTGTCCACTGCCAACCAATCAATGCTATCAAGATCACTGTTAATGATAATGAATTCCAAGGGCTGGCAATCAGAAAGGCCATCACTTGACCTAAACTTGCTCCACGCTGATAAAGCCGCATCGCAACTAATAATATACCGTGACTACATAAATCTAATAACACTCCGGCAAATGTGGCTCGAACAATGCCTAAAAAACTATCACCTTTCCCTAATAAAGAGGTCACAAACTCGCGCGGCACTCTCCCCAAAACCCCAACAAAAAACATGCCTAATGCTAAACCTATCCACATACTGTCCATCAAACTACGAATAGCTTCTGCTAGGTTGGCAACTGGTAGCCAATGTTGAATTGAATTGGCTGCGAACAAATCAAGGCAATAACCAATAGTGACCAGTATTAATGTTGACCAAAGTAAGGTGTCTGGACGCGATTTTGTTTTAGCTTCTCCACCGCAACAATCAGCTTGCTCTGCTGGTTCAGGCGGCTCACAACACGATGACATATAAATTCCTCTCAAGCTTCAGGTATGATCCTACTCTACTTTTAATCATCTCGAACTAGTAATACTATAAATTTAGGTACCAATTATTTAATGTCTAACAGCAAACCATTACGAACTGTTCGCAGTTTTGTACGACGAGAAGGAAGATTAACTCCTGGCCAGCAACGGGCAATTGATACTTTATGGCCAAAATTTGCCATTAATGACGGTGATAACTTACTCGATCTTAATCTGTTATTTGGACGAAATAATCCTAAAGTATTAGAAATTGGTTTCGGTAATGGTGCTTCGCTTGCACAAATGGCTGAAAATCAAGCGGAAGATGATTTTTTAGGTGTTGAAGTGCATCGACCTGGTGTCGGTCAGTTACTCAATTTAATAGATCAACAAGGGCTTAGTAACTGTCGTGTTGCTTGTACTGATGCCGTGGAATTACTTAAACACCGCATTGCCGACAATAGTCTTGACCGGGTACAACTCTATTTCCCCGATCCGTGGCATAAAAAACGTCATCATAAGCGGCGTATTATTCAACCCGCATTTGTGACCCTGCTCACAAAAAAAATCAAATCTGGCGGCCAACTGCATATGGCTACAGACTGGCAACATTATGCTGAACAAATGTTAGATGATTTATCTAATAACCCCCTTTTTACAAACAGTTCAAATGACGGTACATATATCGATAGACCTGATTATCGACCACTAACTAAATTTGAACAACGCGGCCATCTCTTAGGCCATGGGGTATGGGACTTACTGTTTCAACGTCGTTAAACACCCTACAAAACTTGCACCATTGTTCTGCATAGGCTAGTTTTCTGTTTTTACTCTATAAAACATGAAGGGATGAAACTCATGGCGCAACAAAAAGCATTGAAATTAACTGCCTTTTTAATGGCATCAACACTGAGCTCAATGAGTTATGGTGCAGGATTTGCCATAATTGAACAAAGTGTGACCGGTCTTGGTCGTGCTTTCTCCGGTAGCGCTGCGGTAGCAGAAGATGCCAGCACCATCTTTTTTAATCCTGCTGGCTTGACCTATTTATCTCATGCTGAAATAGATTCTGGCATTAACTATATTGATGTAGAAAGTAAATTTAAAGACAATGGGTCTACATTTGGCGGCGGCCCAGCCTTAACTGGTGGCGATGGTGGTAACGGTGTTAATGGACTTGTACCCAACCTATATTACGCACACCCACTTAATGACCATATGGTCGTCGGCATCGGTATTAACGCACCTTTCGGCTTAGTGACTGATTACAACAATACTTGGAAGGGTAGATATCACGCGGTTAAATCTGACCTAAAAACTGTCAATATCAATCCCTCATTCGCCTATAAAGCTACCGATAGACTATCCCTTGGGCTAGGTGTTAGTTTACAAAAAATTGATGTCAAATTAACTCAGATGGCTGCTATTGTGCCCTCACAAAGTTTTGATGCTAAAGCCAAATTACATGCTGAGGATTGGAGCTGGGGATATAACCTTGGCTTAATATTTCAAGCCACAGACACTACTCGGCTAGGCCTATCGTATCGCTCAAAAATATCTCATACTCTGACTGGTAATGGTAAGTTACATGATCTTGCCGGTATAACGCCAGCTCCAAACGGCATTATTACTTCTGAAAAACTTAAAGCAGATGTAGATTTACCTGAATCAGTATCCTTTGCTGTACACCACCAAATTAATGATAAATGGGCAGTTTTAGGAGATGCAACATGGACAAAGTGGAGTCGGTTCCAAGAGCTGGCTATAGCATCATCAGCTCCAGGGCTCCTGAGTAGTGTAAAGGAGGAAAACTGGGATAATTCTATGCGTTATGGTTTAGGACTTACCTACAACCATAGTGATAAATTAACATTGCGTGCTGGTATTGCGTATGACGAAACACCGATTAAAAATGCCCAGTTTAGAACAGCACGTGTTCCAGGTAACGACCGTAAGTGGCTAGCATTAGGAGCAAGCTATAAATATTCTGAAAACATTACTTTAGATGCCGGTTATACCCATATCTTTATCAGTGATACCAAAATTGATGAAACCGATGATAATCTAAACAATCTAAATGGTGAGTATGAAGCTGACGTTGATATCTTTGGTGTTCAAATGCGTTGGATGTTCTTATAGAAATATAAAGGAGTTAGTCAGATGGCGGCAGTGCTTACCGATACAATCCCTCAAGAACAGGCTGGGACATTATATGGCTTGTTTCGTGAAAGGCTTAAGCGAAGCCCCCATAATACTGCCTACCGTAGTTATTCTAACGAAACAAAATCTTGGTACGATGTCACTTGGGAAGAAGTCGCCACTCAAGTTGCCCGTTGGCAGGATGCATTAGCAAAAGAAGATCTTGAGCCTGGTGATCGCGTTGCTATCAATCTAAAAAACTGTAAAGAATGGGTGATTTTTGACCAAGCAGCAATGGGACTTGGTTTAGTCGTCGTACCACTCTACCCTGATGATCGCCCAGATAGTGTTGCCTATATATTGCAAGATGCGGATGTAAAGTTACTGTTTTTACAAAACGCGGCGCAGTGGAAACGTTTAGCTCCTTCTATCACTGAAGAACATCATCTCAAACGCGTTGTCATCAATAATTTTGATGATGATAAATTAACTGAACCTGCCGCCTATGCACAACAATGGCTGCCTGATAATTGGGGTGTTGTACGGGATTGGGATACAGAACCACACAGTCTGGCTTCAATTATTTATACCTCAGGGACTACTGGTCGGCCTAAGGGTGTGATGCTCAGTCATCATAATATGCTGTCTGTGGCCTCTGGTGCACTCGTTTATTTTGATGTTTTACCGAGTGATATATTTTTATCATTTTTACCTCTTTCACACACGCTCGAAAGAACAGCAGGTTATTACTTGCCCATAATGGCTGGGGCAACAGTTGCTTATGCGCGAGGCATTCCTCAATTAGCTGATGATATGCAAACGGTAAAACCCAGCATTATGATTGCTGTACCGCGTATTTTCGAGCGTATTTATACTAAATTACAAGCACAATTGGCTGATAAATCAGTTATTGCCAAAGGTCTTTTTAAAACAACTGCAGCAATGGGTTGGGCTCGATTCCAATACCAACAAAGTCGAGGTTGGTGGCGACCTAGCTTTTTACTGTGGCCGATGCTTGAAAAACTGGTTGCATCAAAAGTACAGGAAAAAATGGGCGGTAACATGCGTCTTATCCTCAGTGGCGGTGCCGCATTACCTCAGCCCGTATCCAAATTATTCATTGGTCTAGGCATGCAGCTATTACAAGGTTATGGCCTAACTGAAACGAGCCCTGTTATTAGTGTCAATGAACCTGATAATAATGATCCCGCAAGCGGCGGTCGTGCGATCCCCGGTGTCGCAGTTATGATCGGTAATAATGATGAATTATTAGCTCGCGGGCCTGGCAATATGCTGGGTTACTGGAATAATCATAAAGCAACGGCTCAAACCATTGATGCTCAAGGTTGGTTACATACCGGCGATCAGGCTCGTATCAGTGATAGCGGCCATATTTATATCACGGGGCGCATTAAAGATATTTTGGTGCTGAGTAATGGTGAAAAAGTACCGCCTGGTGATATTGAAGCGGCCATCCTAATGGATGATACTTTTGAACAAGCATTGGTGATTGGTGAAGGTGAATCCTTCTTATCTGCCCTATTGGTTTTAAACTCTGATAATTGGTTTAGCTTGGCTAAAGTTCACGGCCTAGATGGTTTTGATCATGATAGTTTGAGTGATAAGGCCTTGCATAGCGATATAACTCAACGTTTGCGCAAACTTTTACATGAATTTCCTGCTTATGCCAGAATTCGTCGGGTGACTTTGACATTAGAGCCTTGGACTGTCGACAATGATTTAATGACACCTACCATGAAGATCAAACGTCCTAAAGTAATTGCCCATCATCAGTCAGATATAGACAAAATGTATAGCTAACAAACTACTGGCATGATAATCATGGCAGTAGTTTTTCTTTATTGAACTTTATTTGGCCGCATTGGGTAATGACAAAATAACACCGCCCGAATCGCCCGACAATAGAGTTTGTGGATAGCTACCATTCCAACGTTGCACACTGTTATATTCAATGAGTTCTGATGTAATCGAACGAGCTAACACCGCATTAGCATCGGCTTGAGCTTCTGCTTCTTTTAAAATCCTATAAGCTTCAGCATCAGCATGAGTACGTTTGGCATTAGCATCCGCTATCGCTGCTTGCTCTCTTGCCT
>JAUXFA010000230.1 GCA_030620285.1 Piscirickettsiaceae bacterium | reverse complement strand
TGGCAACTACGGCAGGAAATGCGTTTTATTTAACAAATTCCGAATGGTTGGGTTACAGAGATGCCGTTAATCGTTTAGATGACCGTGTATTTAAATGGTGCAAAACGTTCGATAAGCAGTTATCAAAGACTAAATTCCTTTCTGGTGATGAGTACAGCATAGCGGACATCGCAATGTTGCCATCGATAGAGGGAAAGAACGATGCTTTTTTTGAACGATACAAAAATATTGAACGGTGGAGAAATGAAATTATAGATCGACCAACTGTTCAGCGTGGATTAAATATTTTCTGACATTTAGTTATTTAACTAAATATCGTGAATAAATAGTGACTTGCTTTGATGGTAACAATATAAGTTGCTGAAATAAAAGAATAATAAAGCTGGCACAGCATTAGCAAATAAAGAATACAGCGAACACTTTATTAAACATTAATTGAGAGATAAATATGAATAATCAATCATCAACACAAGCAATGGCATCATGGTTTTTTAGTGCTATTACAGCAAAGCCAAAAACCATTATCGCGTTGGGCTTTATTCTTATAATCACTTTTGCATCATTTATTCCAAATTTGCAAAAAGATACTCGATCAGATGCTTTTATTCCTGATGATCATCCTGCGTTAGTGTTTAGAGATACCACTAAAGAGATTTTTGGTTTAGAGGATCCAATGGTAATCGCAGTTACTAATAGTGGTAAAGAAGGCATTTTTAATCCACATACCTTAGCACTAGTCGATTGGTTAACAACACAACTAGAAGATCTAGACAATGTTGATCCCGATCGTATTACAAGTCTAGCAACCGAGAACAATATTATTGGAACAGAAGAAGGTATGTTGGTTGAGCCTTTTTTCGAAACACCCCCAGATACTCAGCAGCAAGCAAATAAAGTGCGTGATGCAGTGATGGATTTCCCTCTTTATCTTGGTAGTTTGGTGGCAAAAGACGGTTCGGGTACTTTGATTGTCGCTGAGTTAGATGACCAAACTAAAGCACAGTCTGTATATGAGAATCTTCTTCAGTTAATTGAAGAAGCACCCGTACAAAACGGTGAAGAAATTCATGTGGCTGGAGAAGGTGCCGTTGCTGGATATATGGGTGCTTATATTGACTCTGATGCGACTCGCCTTAACCCTATTGCAGCTGTCGTTATCACCTTGATTTGCTTGTTAGCATTTCGGACGTTACGAGGCATGTTACTACCTAACCTAGTTGTGTTGGCAACTGCTGGCGGTGCAATAGGATTAATGGCCGCTTTTGATGTTAGCTTTTTCGTTATTACTAATGCATTACCAGTTGTTCTTATTGGTATCTCAGTGGCAGATACTATTCATATTCTGAGCGATTATTACGAAGATGCGGCAGTGAATGGTCAAGATTCTTCAAGAGAATTAACCATTAGAACAATGATGAGAATGTGGAGACCCATTGCATTGACATCATTAACAACGATGGCTGGTTTTCTAGGGTTAAGTTTGGCGTCAGTGATGCCGCCAATGGAATATTTTGGATTATTTGCACTAATTGGTGTTGGTATTGCTTGGGTGTATTCAATGACTGTTGTTCCAGCATTCTTAACTATTCTTAAGGTTAAACCAAGCTCTTCATACACTTCGCAGGAAACAACAGAAGTGGCTAAGGCGGATGTTTTTGGTCGAGGATTAACAACATTAGGCGGTGTTGTTATTCGTTTTCCTAAATCAATTTTAGTAGTAGCATTATCAATCGTTATTGCCGGTGGTATTGGTGCTTCAAAAATTAGTTTGGATGAGAATTTAATTCGAACATTTGATCATGAAGAACCACTATACATAGCTGATCAAGTGCTAAACAGTACTTTCGATGGTACTCGATATTTAGACATTATGGTGGAAACACCAAATGACGAAGATATGTTCAAACCAAGCAATCTTCAAAAAATTGAAGCCCTACAAGCATATGTAGAAACTTTACCTCATGTCGAAGGAAGCACTTCAATTGTCGACTATTTAAAACAAATGAATCGGTCACTGGATGGTGGTGAACAGTCAGCCTATGTCTTACCTAAAAGTTCTGATTTAGCAGCACAATACTTCCTTATTTATTCTGCTAGTGCTGATCCTACTGATTTTCAGGAAGAAGTTGATTATGACTATCGTTTAGCAAATGTTCGTGTGCGCTTAAATGATGGTCGATATTCGCAGGGTAAGGTGGTTATTGAATCAACACAACGCTATATAGATCAACATTTCAATGATGCAAATATCACAGCAAAATTGAGTGGTCGGGTTAATGTCGATTATCACTGGATTAAACGTTTAGGTGATAGTCATTGCGGCAGTACTGCGATATCACTTGCTTTAGTTTGGTTGATGGCCAGTATTAGTTTCAGATCAACGGTGGCTGGTGTTATGTCAGTGCTACCCGTGATTATCACTATATTAATGATTTACGCAGTGATGGGATTCAATGGTATTTGGTTATCAATCAGTAGCTCCATGTTTGCAGCCATTGCCATTGGTTTAGGTGTTGATTTCTCTATCCATACACTCGAGCGGATCCAAGGACTTGTCCGAGACAAGCGTAAGTCAATCGATAAAGCACTATTAGAGCTATACCCATCAACAGGAAGAGCTTTATTTTTTAATTTTCTAGCATTGTCACTTGGCTTTGGAGTGTTAACAACAAGCAAAGTCATCATTTTGCAAGAGTTTGGTTTGTTGGTTGCGGTAGCAATTGCAACGAGCTTCATTACCAGTATGACTGTGCTACCTGCATTAATAAAATTATTCAGGCCTCGATTCTTAGGTTTAGAACAAACGGTTATACCGGCAAGACCATCTCAAATTTTAACTGAGTCCTTATAGGAGAGTAATGATGAAAAATACATTAAGAACAAGTTTATTAGTAGTTGGGTTACTCACATCAACATCGATGTTTGCGAGTGATTTTCCATCTGGTGATGAAGTAGCAAAAAATATTAATACCCGAGATGAAGGTATTGCCGTTTCACGGCTATTAACAATGGAAATGACAGATAAGAAGGGCAGAAAGAGAATAAGAGAAACAAAAGGTTTTAGAAAATATCATGGTGATGAAAAACGAACGGTCATCTTTTATTTGTCACCCAAAAACATCAAGGAAACAGCATTTTTAACCTACGATTATCCCGAGTTAGATAGGGATGATGATCAATGGCTTTATTTGCCAGCAATGAGGAAAGTAAGACGCATTTCAGCATCGGATCGTGGTGATTATTTTCTAGGTACGGACTTTACTTTTGAAGATATAAAACTAGAAACGCGTGTATC
>JAUXFA010000049.1 GCA_030620285.1 Piscirickettsiaceae bacterium | reverse complement strand
CGGCTAGAGCAATAACAGTGGTTGATGCTAAAGGAATTCCCTTATACGCGGGGCCAAACAATACGTGATAGTCCATCGTTGACTCAGTAATCGCTTGAGCATAGAAACGGCCTAATTTGGCTAAGCTACCGCCGGTATTAAATAAGCCACTATTGTAGAAATAAGGACTAATGCGGCCTGATTTTAGTGTGAATGAACCAAAGCGCAGCACACCAGTTTGCAGTGCAAACTCAATAAATTGTTGTTGATAAGATTTCATGATATTTTTTTGATTTGATATAAAGCAATTTGGCCAAATAAATTGGGCAAAACTTTGGTGGCTAAGGTGTTTTTATGGGCATGATTGACGATGCTTCGATTCAGTACCGATACGTTTTTAGCAACACATAATTTCTCAAAATCTTGTACGGTGCATAAATGAATATTAGGGGTGTTAAACCAATAATTAGGTAGTGTCCGTGATAATGGCATATGGCCACCTAAGGCAAGTTGCAATCGGCATTGCCAGTGACCGAAATTAGGGAAGCCAATAATCCCTTGCTTACCAACACGCACAATTTCTTCTAATAGAAAATCAGGTCGTTTAATGGCTTGTAAGGTTTGAGATATAATCACAAAATCAAAACTCTGATCGGCAGACTGTGGCAAGCCTTGGTCTAAGTCAGCTTGAATGACATTAACACCGGCCTTGATACAGTCAGCAAATTTGCTATTATCAATCTCTAGGCCATACCCAGATATTCCACGTTGTTGTAAGTGCGTGAGCAAGGTGCCATCATCACAGCCTAAATCTAATACACGAGCTCCTTCAGGGATCCAATCACTGATAATTTGTAAATCAATACGCAGGCTCATGTCAGCTCACAATCAGCGGCAACACGCTGCATATAGGTTTTAAATATTTGATGATATCGTGGTATCGGCATTAAAAAAGCATCATGACCTTGATGTGCTTCAATTTCAGCATAAATAACTTCTTTTTCGCTGCTGAGTAGGGCATTAACAATTTCATGAGATCGTTCAGGTGAGAATCGCCAATCACTGGTAAACGACACAACAAGGCACTTAGCTTGAATAGTGGATAATGTTTTGGCTAAATCATGATCATATTGTTTTGCGGGATCAAAATAGTCTAAGGCTTTGGTCATTAATAGATAGGTGTTGGCATCAAAGTGTTCAACAAAAGTTTCACTTTGGTAACGCAAATAACTTTCAATTTGGAAGTCGACATCATAGCCATAATGAATGCTGTCATTACGGAGTTCGCGGCCAAATTTTTCTCCCATTGCTTGGTCGGATAGATAGGTAATATGTCCTAACATTCTAGCTAAACCTAAACCTTGGCGAGGAATTGTTTGATGTTCAGTGTAATGGCCCTCATGGAAATTCGGGTCGGATTTAATAGCGGTTCTGGCCACTTCATTAAAAGCAATATTTTGTGCTGATAATTTAGGTGCTGCGGCAATCATTAAACAATGCTGCAAACGATCTGGAAAGCTAATCGCCCATTGCATTGCTTGCATGCCGCCTAAACTACCTCCGACAACCGCAGCCCACTGTTTAATATTGAGATAATCTGCCAGTATAGCCTGAGTATTAACCCAATCAGTGACGGTGACAATAGGGAAGTCTGGGCCATAGATTTTATCTGTTTCAGGATTAATACTGGTGGGGCCAGTTGAACCTTTGCAGCCACCAATATTATTTAAACAAACCACATAAAAATGATTGGTATCGATAGCTTTTCCAGGCCCGATAGCGGTATCCCACCAGCCGGGTTTTTTATCATCTTTGTCATGATAGCCAGCGGCATGATGATCACCTGATAATGCATGACAGATCAGCACAGCATTAGATGCCTCTTTATTGAGCTTGCCGTATGTCTCATAAACAAGATCATAGCGTAGCAAACTGCGGCCACACTCCAGGGTGATTGGCATATCAATATGAAGGTTTGTAGGGCTCACCAGACCGACTGAATCGGCCGGTATTGTCTCCGGCATGGTTTTACTATTCCTTGGTTCTTATGGGCAAAAGTCTAAATAGTCAGTGACGATTGTGCAATAAAGACTTTAGATTAGTATTGTCCTGTTAATAAAGGCAAGACCAACATGGATAAAATTTGTAAACCGAGAATCACAACTAAAGGTGATAAATCTAGGCCACTCATTGGTGGTAGCCATCGTTTTACAGGGTTTAATAATGGTGCATTCATGCGATTAATAAGTGGCGAAATGGGATTGTCATTATAAGGTGCCAGCCAACTTAAAATAACTTGAATAATAATACTGGCAGTAAACAGGATGATAAATAGCGAAAATATTTCCTGGATTACGGTAAAGATAGTTAAATGGACGGGGTGTAAAAGACTGAGTAGCAGTAGTTTGATAACTGTCACAGCGACCAATAATATAATGGTTGCACTGTCCCAACGGCCAATAGGTGGGACAAATTGACGTAAAAACTTTACCGGTACTTGCGTGGCTTGAATAATAATCTGGACTAAGGGATTGCTATATTCCCATTGTGCCCACTGCATAATGAGGCGCAGTGCAATAATACCAAGATAGATGCTAAATAGTGTGTCTACCAAGAAAATTAGGGGTGTACTGAAATAGCTACTAGGCATCATCTTCACCTAATTGATTAGCCAATTCGCGTGCACGTAATGCTGCAGCAATCAGTGCATTTTCAAATAAACCACGTAATCCACCGTCTTCTAATTCATGGATAGCCCGTTCAGTTGTGCCTTTAGGAGAGGTCACTCGTTGTCGTAATGTGGCCGTGTTTTCATCACTTTCCAGTGCCATTTTTGCAGCACCAAATGCTGTTTGTAAACATAATAAACGTGCTGTTTCAGCAGGGAGTCCCATTTCAACTGCGGCTATTTCCATTGCTTCCATGACCAAAAAGAAATAGGCGGGTCCACTGCCAGATAAAGCGGTAACGGCATCGATTTGCACTTCATCATCTACCCATAATGCAAGCCCAACAGAACGTAAAATAGATTCGGCTAACTCATGTTGTGAATTACTCACATGATGATTGGCATAAAGTGCTGTGGCAGCTGCTTGTACTAAAGCAGGTGTATTAGGCATGGAGCGGACAATGGCAGCTTTATTATGACCTAGCCAGCGAGCAATATCATCGAGACGGATGCCGGCTGCAATTGATATCAATAATTGATCAGGATGCCAGTGAGCGGCTAATTGTTTAACAACAGTTTGTAATTGCTGTGGTTTGACGGCCAAAATGACAACGTCACAGTCTTGAGATGCATCAATATTGCTATTAAATGTTTGAACGGGATAGACATCACGCAACGTTTGCAGGCAACTAGGCTCGGGATCCGCTACATGAATATGCTGTGGGTTAAAACCATCGGCAATTAAACCGCCAATCAGGCTGCGCGCCATATTGCCGCCACCGATAAATGTGATTTTACATTCTTTCATTTATTATCTCACCGATGCAAGTTTACTAATATCGACTTAAGTTTACTTGACCTGATGATGTAGGTGTAGATCTTTGGCCGAATAACGCGGTACCAATTCGTACCAGTGTGCTGCCTTGAGCAATTGCGGAAGCCATATCATGGGTCATTCCCATTGATAATGTATCTACGGTTGGGTATAACGCTGTAAGTTGGTCAAATAGTTGATAAGCCTTTTCAAAAGTCGCAGATTGTTGTTCAACTTCATCCTGTTTAGCAGGAATAATCATCAGTCCACGTAATGTTAATCGTTCAATTTCATTAATTTTCTCTGCTAAGGGTTTGAGGTCTGACACCGGAACCCCAGATTTACTCAATTCGTTATCAATATTAACTTGGATGCACACGTTGAGATCAGCGAGGTTTGAAGGTCGTTGTTTGGAAAGACGTTGCGCAATTTTCAGCCTATCGATAGTTTGCACCCAGTCAAAATGCTGTGCAATATCTTTAGTTTTATTGGATTGAATAGGGCCAATAAAATGCCATTCCAAATTTAAATCAGCTAAATCGTCAATTTTAGTTAAGGCTTCTTGTAAGTAGTTTTCTCCAAAACATTGCTGCCCTTCCATTGCTAACTCACGTAATACGGCGGATGGCCATGTTTTACTTACCGCTAAAAGTTGTACGCTATTTGATGAGCGCTCACAGGTTTTTTCTAACTGGGTAATTTGGTTTTTTATAGAAATAAACCGTTTTTTTATCATTGTCATGTTGCAAGCCTGTGTTGGGCACGATACTTTATGTCAAATACTTCCAATAGGAAGATGAGTCGATGATATTTAAAATGAGTAGGGGATGTGAATGGATATTACTGAATTACTAACCTTTAGTGCAAAAAATAATGCGTCTGATTTACATATTTCAGCGGGTGAGCCACCGATGATTCGCGTTGATGGTGATATTAAAAAGATTAATTTGCCGGCGATGGAGCACAAAGAAGTTCATGCCATGGTGTATGACATTATGAATGATAAGCAGCGCAAGGATTTTGAAGAATTCCTTGAAACTGACTTTTCATTTGAAATTCCCAATCTGGCACGTTTTCGTGTAAATGCTTTTAATCAAAATCGTGGTGCAGCCGCTGTTTTCCGTACCATTCCCTCAGTCGTTTTAACATTAGAAGAATTAGGCGCGCCGGAAATTTTCAAGCAAATTGCTGATAATCCTCGTGGGATAGTCTTGGTTACTGGCCCGACAGGTTCAGGTAAATCAACAACATTAGCAGCGATGGTCGACTATAAGAATGAGAAAGATAATGAACATATCTTAACCATTGAAGATCCAATTGAATTTGTACATAAAAGTAAAAAATGTTTAGTTAATCAGCGCGAAGTGCACCGTGACACATTAGGATTCAGTGAGGCGTTGCGCTCAGCATTGCGAGAAGATCCGGATATTATTTTAGTCGGTGAGTTACGTGATTTGGAAACTATCCGTTTAGCATTAACGGCTGCCGAAACAGGTCATTTAGTCTTTGGTACTTTACATACATCCTCTGCCGCCAAAACCATTGACCGCATTATTGATGTATTCCCCGCAGCTGAAAAAGATATGGTTCGGTCAATGTTGTCTGAATCATTGCGCTCCGTTATTTCGCAAACATTATTGAAAAAAGTAGGTGGAGGCCGTATTGCTGCTCATGAAATTATGATTGGTACGCCGGCTATTCGTAACTTGATTCGTGAAGATAAAGTGCCGCAAATGTATTCTGCCATTCAAACGGGTGCGGGCGTGGGTATGCAAACGCTTGATCAGAACTTACAAGATTTGATGCGACGTCAACAAATTACCAAAGCCGAAGCTTTACCGCGTGCGGTCAACAAAGATTTATTCCGATAGGAGATCATGATGGATATCGTAACCATTCTTAAAGCTGTGGTGAAACACGATGCCTCAGATTTATTTATTACTGCAGGACGAGCACCGACTTTAAAAGTAAATGGCAAATTAGCCACCATTTCTCAAGATCCGTTATCGGATGCTGAGGCGCGTGATTTAGTGATCAGCACCATGAGCGATGAGCAAAAAAAGGTTTTTGAACGCGATAAAGAATGTAACTATGCTATTGCCACCTCTGGTGCTGGCCGTTTTCGGGTTAGTGCGTTATATCAGCGCGATAAAATAGCAATGGTTTTGCGTCGAATAAAAGATGAAATACCCACTATCGATGGGTTGAATGTCCCGGATATTATTAAAGAACTGTCAATGACTAAACGCGGTTTAGTGATGTTTGTCGGGGCAACAGGCTCTGGTAAATCAACAACGTTAGCTGCGATGATTGGTTACCGTAATCAGAATAGTACTGGGCATATATTAACGATTGAAGATCCGATTGAATTTGATCATGACCATGCTGGCTGCGTGGTAACACAGCGTGAAGTTGGGATTGATACCGAGTCCTATGAAATTGCTTTGAAAAACTCATTACGTCAAGCGCCTGATGTGATTATGATTGGTGAGATCCGAGATCGCGCTACGATGGATTACGGAATTGTATTTGCGGAAACTGGCCATCTTTGTTTATCAACCTTGCATGCTAATAATGCCAATCAGGCGATGGATCGGGTAATTAACTTTTTCCCTGAAGAACGCCATCAACAATTATTTTTAGATTTGTCGCTGAATTTAAGGGCAGTTGTTGCTCAGCGACTCATCCCTAGAAAAGATGGTACTGGCCGTGCTGTTGCCGTTGAGGTCTTACTCAATACGCCATTAATCGCTGATTTGATTGAAAAAGGCAAAGTGTCAGAAATAAAAGAGGTTATGAAACGTTCTCGAGAATTAGGTATGCAGACTTTCGACCAAGCAGTGTACGACTTGTATAAAGCCGGTGAAATTACTTATGAAGAATGTTTGAAAAACTCTGATTCGGCTAATGAGGTTCGTTTGATGATTAAACTAGGCTCAGAAACCGGTGAATTACCAGATGATGAAGGTATCCAAGGTTTATCAATTCAACCAGATGAAGATGGTATTATCGGCCATATGTAAGCAGGATGATAATCCTTTTGGATTAATATGTTAGCTTGGATTTGTAAATAATATTGTTATGTATTATATTGGTCGGCAAAATTCCTATGCCATTCTTGGGTTTTTACGATATAATTGGCAGCGGATTGTGAATTGTTTATAAATTTTGGATTAATTAAGGAATAATGATGAGAACATATAAATTACTAGGAGTTGTACTTGCTATCGCTTTATTAGCAGGCTGTGCAGGTCCAAACCAACGTGGAAGCCAAAATAATCTTCTTTGTGCACTTGCTGGCGGTGTCGTCGGTGGCGCTACAGCAGCAGCAGCAATTGATGGTGGGGCTACAGCAGTTGGTGGTGCGGTAGTTGGCGCGATGTTAGCCGTATTGTTATGTCAAGATGGTGACGATGCAGTTGTTGAAGAGCCGATGGCGGTAGCTGTTGCTGATTGTCCAACAGATGTACCTCCTGGTGCGTTGATGGATGCGCAAGGTTGTGCATTTGATAGTGATGGTGATGGCGTACTTGATGGTATTGATTTATGTGCTGGCACCCCTGCTGGTGTTTCAGTTGACCGTGTAGGTTGCCCATTAGATGCTGATAAAGATGCTGTTCCTGATTATTTAGACCTTTGTCCTGGTACACCACTAGGTACAATTGTTGATACGGATGGTTGTCCATTACCAGGTCAAAAAATATTGTCTCTAACAGGTGTTAATTTTGATACCAATAAATCAGTATTAACTGATTCAGCAAAAGACATTCTTGAGCAAGCTGTTGACCTTCTTAAAGGGACTGATTCAGTTATTGAAGTTCGTGTTGAAGGACATACCGATAGCCGTGGTTCAGATGCTTACAATATGACATTATCGCAAAGTCGTGCTGAAGCTGTCGTTGCTTACTTAACTAGTCGTGGTGTGAATGGCGATAGTTTATTAGCCGTTGGCATGGGCGAAGCTTACCCTGTTGCTAATAATGACACTGAAGCGGGTCAAGCTGCAAATCGTCGAGTTGACTTTGTCGTTAGTCAATAACACGTTAAAATAGTTGTTTTAGAAAAGGCCCTTTTAGGGCCTTTTTTTTGCCTGTAATATTAATAGAGATAATCTATGCCCCCTCAAAAGGAGGGTGTACTAAAGTACT
>JAUXFA010000257.1 GCA_030620285.1 Piscirickettsiaceae bacterium | reverse complement strand
TATTTTACTCACTTTAATAGAATTAAAAATATATCACACCAAGCTCAATGGCTGACCAAATTAATTAGATTTATTCTTCGCTCTCAAACCATTTATAAACAATCCCGGCCAAAATAGCACCGACAATAGGCGCAAGCCAAAATAACCACAATTGCGATACTGCCCAGTCTCCTTGGAAAATTGCCACACCGGTACTTCTGGCCGGATTTACCGATGTATTGGTAACGGGAATACTAATGAGATGTATAAGTGTCAGTGCAAAACCAATCGCAATAGGGGCAAAACCTTGTGGTGCCCGTTTGTCGGTTGCGCCTAATATAATGATTAAAAACATAAAGGTCATCACTATTTCAGTCACCAGTGCGGCGGTTAAACTATAGCCTCCTGGTGAATGTTCGCCATAGCCATTCGATGCAAATCCAGCAGTAACATCAAAACCTGCTTGGCCAGTTGCAATAATATATAACACTGCTGCGGCAACAATACCACCTGCTACTTGTGCAAAAATATAGGGGCCAACCTCAGCAGCCGAAAACCGACCACCTGACCACAGACCAATTGAAACAGCAGGATTAAGATGGCACCCAGAGATATGTCCGATAGCAAATGCCATGGTTAATACGGTCAGTCCAAATGCCAATGAAACACCCAATAAACCAATACCAACATCTGGAAATGCAGCGGCTAGGACGGCACTACCACAACCGCCTAGTACTAGCCAAAATGTACCGATAAACTCGGCTGCTAGTTTTTTTGTTAAGCTCATATAATGCTCCTTAGTATTGTTACTCTAAATTACCCGTTTTTAGACTTGATGCCAAAAATAATGGTCACTTTTTGTTGTTAGCTCCATAACAGCTATGTCGTGGATCTTGTTTTTAATCTAATTATCGACGATCGTCGATATTCATCTTCGGGAAAGACCCTTCCCAGCTCCAAACATGAAAATATATGCTTGAATACTTCTCCTGGCCTACCCTTTCGAGTTCCCGATCGAAAATATGAATGGCCTTTTGGCTTATCATATAGGTTATTAACATCATCGCAATCAATGCTGTAAATATTTCGAGGTGTTTTATCGATATTTTCTGGCCCCGAATGCCCTAACCTTCTCGACGCAATTTTATTCTTAAGGTTTGACGCCTTACTTGCCCGCAATGCCAAATCATCTGATGCGTGGTAAACAATAACATTACGTGAAGCATGGCTGATTAATTCCCCTGACTCCCCTTCATGAAGGCATTCATTCACAACATCTGCTGCGACCAAAAATATATTTCGAAACATCATTGGCAAGCCTTGAGGACGATCATATTTCCCCCATACTTTTAACGTTTCTCGCAATACACGGTTTCCCATGGAATGGGCTAATATATTGATTCTTTTTAAGCAGGGATCATTTTCGGGGTTATGTTCTTCACAGCTCCGCCATGCCAAGAACTTCTCCAAAACCCGTGCAAATGAAAAAGCACTTTGATCTGCTGCTTTTTGATCATCCCAATAGTCTTTCACTATTCCCAAATCATTATCGCAAGGCCATATGATCGGGATAACTAAGACTTCTCCCTTTTTCTTATTATCGCAAAGATTTTGAAATTCATTGGTGGCATTAAATACATCCACTGGCATATTAGAAAAACCATGGATATAGATGAGTATTTGTCTGTATTGCGAATTTTTTAATCTTTCTAAAAATTCAATGCTGCCTATTTCAATAATCTTTTGTTGATTTACCGTGTCACAAAAAAACACTGAATTACTGGCTGCATTATTATCAAGATCAAAATCAAACTTGCGACCAATTCGGGTACGAATACTTTGCTTAGGAAAGCGATTGGTAATAAACATCATGCTTATGTTCTCCCTGTAAATAAATCCAAGGTTAATCTTAATCCTATATTAGCCTTAAACGCAATTCTATGAGAATTGGTATAACGACACATAAAAAAAGGGCTGATAAAAATCAGCCCTTTTTAGTTTAAGTTAAGAGAACTAAGTTTTATTTCTTTTTAGCTTCTTCACGTTCTTTGGTTTCTTTAATAACGTCTTCAGCCACATTACGTGGGCAAGGGTTGTATTGTAAGAACTCCATAGAGAACTGACCACGACCCGATGTCATTGTACGAAGTGAACCGATATAACCAAACATTTCACTTAATGGCACTTCACCATTAATGCGAACACCTGTTGGTGTGGCATCTTGTGATTTGATCATACCGCGACGACGGTTAAGGTCACCAATAACGTCACCAACATGATCTTCAGGTGTAAATACATCCACCTTCATGATGGGTTCCATTAATTGTGGACCTGCAGTTGGCATTGATTGACGATAAGCTGCCATTGCCGCTAATTCAAACGCGACGGCTGATGAATCCACGGCATGGAAGGCACCATCAAATAATGTCACTTTGAAGTCTAAACATGGGAAACCCGCTAATACACCACGATTCATCATTTTCTTAAAGCCGGCTTCTACAGCAGACCAGAATTCACGTGGAACTGAACCACCGGTTACGGTTGATTCAAATTCAAAACCTGTGCCCGGTTCACCTGGCTCAATGATATATTCAATCTTACCGAACTGACCAGAACCACCTGATTGTTTCTTATGGGTATATGCATCTTCAATACGTTTGGTGATTGTTTCACGGTAGGCTACTTGTGGCGCGCCTACTGTTACTTCAACACCATGAGTACGTTTTAAGATATCAACTTTAATATCAAGATGTAACTCACCCATACCTTTGATGATTGTTTCGCCACTTTCTTGATCCGTTTCAACGCGGAAAGAGGGATCTTCTTTAATCATTTTACCGATTGCAATACCCATTTTCTCAGTACTTGCTTTATCAATAGGTGAAATAGCAATTGAGATAACTGGATCTGGGAATACCATTGGCT
>JAUXFA010000185.1 GCA_030620285.1 Piscirickettsiaceae bacterium | reverse complement strand
TGGCATTAAAGGCAATCTCTTCGGCCATATCCAAATCTGCTGCACCATCAATATAAACATGGCAAATACCATCCAGATGTTTAATCACCGGCACTCGGGCATCACTACTGATCCGTTCGATCAGACTTTTACCGCCACGTGGCACAATCACATCGACATAATCCGTCATGGTAATTAATTGACCCACAGCTTCACGATCAGTTGTTTCGACTATTTGTACGGCAGTGGTTGGTAAACCAGCTTGCTCAAGCCCTCGGTGAATACATTTAGCAATTGCTTGATTGGACTTAATGGCTTCGCTACCACCACGCAAAATCGTCGCATTTCCCGATTTCAAACATAAGCCAGCTGCATCCGCGGTGACATTAGGACGAGATTCATAAATAATCCCGATCACACCTAAAGGCACCCGCATTTTGCCAAGTTCAATACCTGATGGCCGAAAATGCATGTCACTGATTTCACCAACAGGATCAGCCAAATCTGCTATTTGCTCCAAGCCTTCTGCCATACCTTCTATACGCGCATCGGTTAACTCAAGACGATCTAATAACGCGGCATCTAAACCTTTGACTTTTCCTGCTGCTAAATCAAGTTCATTTTGCTGTTTTAAGGTATCAGAAGCAGCCCTGATTTCAGTCGCAATCGCTCGCAATGCATGATTTTTGGCATTAGTATCCGCACGTGATAAGGCTCGACTTGCCTCTCTCGCTTGCTGACCTAATGTTTGCATGTATTGTTCAATATCCAATGCCATATTCCTAATGTTGACTACTCATATTTATACCTGCCACTTGCAGACATAAGATTTCTAATAAAGACCACGGACAGACCTTTAAATTCCCTTTAGCTGCCTGATCGATACTTGCCATCTGCTGCAAAAACCCTTGCCATTGCATCCGATCATGTCGCATCAATGCCTGTTGCATCATCGGACGACTTTTTTCCCATATTGGTGGTTTTTGCGATGAAAACACTTGGTCTAATCGCACACCATTATCAAGCTGTATGGCCATATCAATCGCACGATGCAACGACCATGATACCGCCGAAAATACGGCCATTATATCCAATCCTTCAGCTTTCAGACGATTCAACATTCTGGGTATCTTTGCTGCTTGCCCTGAAAACACGGTATCCATCAGACCAAATACTTCGAAACGTGCATTATCAGCGACCGATTCTAATACTGTCTGTTCGTCAACTTCACCATCAGGACAAAGTAACTGTAATTTCTCTATTTCTTGGGCTGCGGCAAACAAGTTTCCTTCAACACGTTCAGCAATCAAGGCTGCAATGTGTTGATTTGCTCGCAAGCCACGTTGTGTCATGCGTTGTAAGATCCAGCGAGGAAGATTAGCTAAGTCTATCGGCCAAACGGGGATAGTCGCGCCAATCTTATCCAATTCCGTGAACCACTTACTTTTTTGGGAACGAGTATCAATTTTACCGCTGATGATTAATAACGTAGTGTCAACTGGAGGATTATCAACATAATTGCGTAATGCTGTACCACCCTCCTTGCCGGGTGAACCAGAGGGTAATCGTATTTCTAATAAACGTTGGCTGGCAAATAACGACATTGTCTGCTCTTGCCACTCTAGCTCTGACCAGTTAAATCGACCTTCAACATGCCAAACTTGACGATCATCAGCACCTTGCTTTCGTGCTTGTTGACGAATCACATCACTGGTTTCTTCCACCAGCATTTGTTCATCACCAAAAACAAGATAAACCGGTAATAAACCTTGTTGCACATGCCCCGCTATTTGATCAGATCGCAGGCGCATTTTGTTTTATTTCAGTACTGATAAGCGACGTAAAATACTTTGCACCAATTGTTGGTTAAGTTGTTCACGTAACAATTGCTCTTCTTCGTCTTTACCCAATACTTGGTTTTGATCGAATTGAAAGTCACGCTGTGCTTCCACTTGTTGGGCTTCGCTTAATACTTGACCTTGATCATCACTAACGCTGAATTTAACCGATGTATGTATTTCATATTCACTGACTTTGGCATCCCTATCAACTGATAAAACACGACGTTCACTTTTGTTCTCTAATATCGTTAATACCGCACTGCCACTTTGATAGTCATTAACAACCATCACACCATTACGGATCAAAGCACGTTTAAGCTCGAGTCCTAATCCACTTTTTATACTCAAGCCTTGAATGTACATAGTTTGCAAACTGTCGGGCAAGGTCGCTGCGCCACGTAACTGGAATCCACAGCCTGCTACGACAATTAATAACAAACCAACAAATACATTCGACAGAGAGCGCTTCATGAATAGGATCCTTTTTTAGCCTGCAACCACTATATTAATTAATCGACCTGGCACCACAATCACTTTACGGACTTCTTTGCCATCAGTAAATTTTTGCACATTATCATCAGCCAATGCCTGCGCCTCGATAGCGGCTTTATCTAAGCTTGCTGATACTAATATTTTAGATCGTAGCTTACCATTGACTTGTACCATCAGCTCAACTTTATCTTGTACTAAGGCTGACTCATCCACATCAGGCCACGCCACATCAACAATATCGTCATCATGTCCTAAATCTTGCCACAATTGGTGACAAATATGAGGCGTGATCGGGGATAACATCAATACCGTTTTTTCTAATGCTTCTTGTACTACGGCTCGGCCTTGCTCACTATCATCGGTCACTTTACTAACAGCATTCATTAATTCCATTACCGCAGCAATAGCGGTATTAAACGTATGACGGCGGCCAATATCATCTGCTACTTTGGTTAATGTTTGGTATGTATGTCGACGAATGGCCTTTAGATCATCATTCAATGAATCAATATCTAAAGCGACAACAGAACCCTGTTCAATATGATCTTGCACCGCTTTCCATAATCGCTTTAAGAAACGATTTGAACCTTCCACCGCTTTATCTGACCATTCCAATGATTGATCCGGCGGCGCGGCAAACATAGTAAATAACCGCGCGGTATCAGCACCATATTTATCAATCAATGCCTGTGGATCAACCGTATTGCCTTTTGATTTTGACATTTTGGTACCATCTTTCAATACCATGCCTTGTGTGAGTAGGTTTTTAAATGGCTCGTCACCCGTGACTAAACCTTCATCACGCATTAATTTATGGAAGAAACGCGCATACAATAAATGCAAGACCGCATGTTCGATACCACCAATATATTGGTCAACAGATAGCCAATAATCAGCACGTTCATCTAACATTGCATGTTCATTATCTGGGCAGGTAAACCGTGCGTAATACCATGATGATTCAAAGAAAGTATCAAAGGTATCCGTTTCACGTTCCGCGTCAGCACCACATTTTGGGCAAGCACATTGGTAAAACTCAGGCATCGATTTAATAGGTGAACCACTGCCATCAACAATTACATCTTCCGGTAAACGTACTGGTAAATCTTCGGCAGACACCGCAACTGCACCACAATCAGGGCAGTTAATGATCGGAATAGGTGTTCCCCAATAACGCTGACGAGACACGCCCCAATCACGCAGGCGATAATTAACCTGCTTTTCACCCTTATCTTGTTCTATCAAAAAGTCGGCAATGGCATTAAATGAATCCGCAAATGTTAAACCATCAAACTGTTGTGAATTTATCAACCGACCTTTGTCCGTAAAGGCAGCTTTCGTTAAATCACATTCGACATCATCAATGGGTTCAATAACTTGATTTATCGGTAAATCATATTGCTGAGCAAATTCATAATCACGTTGGTCATGTGCCGGCACCGACATTACTGCACCGGTTCCATAGCCCATTAATACAAAGTTGGCGGCCCAAACAGGAACTTGTTCACCAGTAACCGGATGAATCGCCATTAAACCCGTAAGTCGGATCGTAGCCATGTCGTTCTGTGAGCC
>JAUXFA010000128.1 GCA_030620285.1 Piscirickettsiaceae bacterium | reverse complement strand
GGTACTAGCCAGAGAGCAAGTGTTTCTGCTAAAGCTTGCTCAGTATTTCCAGTATTGATCAGTGCTTGTAGTCGAAGACACTGCCGAGATATTGATTGAGGTTGTTGATAATGGTCTAGAAATGTTTGCCATTGTTTTTTTTGGGCTAGGCGGTCTAACCACGCTTTGCGTAATCGATTAGCGTAGAAGGTATTTTGATGTTGGTATAAGAATTGAGCAATAGTCTCACTATCTAAATGATTCAAGCGGTGGCGTAAATAAAGATAGTCCAAATAGGCCTGTAATGGGTAATCATTAAGTTGCTGTTTGAGCCGTTGATATTCATTAATTTGATTGGTTTGTACTGCCTTATAGGCTTGCTGAAAAATGGTACGTTGCTTTTCTAAAGGGCCATTATCAGAAGCGTTAGTGAGCAAAGGCATCAATAAATATAAGCCACAGCAGAGAGTACGAAACAATTTCATGGCGCTATCATAAACTAAAATAGTGGAATGAGAGCGCCTTTCTAATTATTGTTGTTGGTCGATAATCGTTTCGATAGTGTCTAGGTTGGGGAGATAAGCAACTTTATTGCCAATTTGAATTTGGCAGTGTAAAAATTCAGAGTCTTGGGTATTCGATGCTAGCTTGAGAGCTGATTCGTTAAGATGGATAAGTTGTGGCGCACCATAACAAGGAAGTGCGTAAGCATTAAGACCTGCCTCTGAATTAATTCCATGCAAAATACAGAGTTTATTTGCTTCGCTTGAATTGGACGGATTACCTTCCACTAAACTTTCCAAATCAATGACGGCAAGTTGTTGGGAATTCCAGTTATATTGACCAACCCAATAATGTGATTTTGAGTTATCGATCTCTATGTGCGGCATGGGGATAACTTCGGCGATGGTTGTATTTGGCAACAATAAATAATGCTGTTGCAAAGGAATCAACATACAGGGGATAAAATTGCTAGCACTATCAGCCATAATTTATTCCTTTTAATCCTCAGTATTTGGGTAATTATCACCCAATAGTTTTTGTAGGATTTTAACGATCTCTGTTTCTTGATATGGCTTACCCATATAGGCATTAACACCAATATTCATAGCTCGTTCACGATGTTTATCGCCGGTACGAGAAGTGATCATGATAATGGGAAGTTGTTTTAATTCTGGATCGTTTCTTACTAAGGTTGCAAATTCAAATCCATCCATCCGTGGCATTTCAACATCCAGCAAAATGATATCGGGAATTTGCTCATTTAATTGACTCACTGCATCAACACCGTCACGAGCGGTGGTGACATCAAAGCCATGCCGTTTTAACATATTAGTTGAGGCTTTACGCATGGTGATAGAATCATCAACGACCATCGCAATAGGTGTTCGTTCGCTGGTATCTTCAAGGTTGAATATAAGATCGGAGGATTCATAACCTCCAGTGCTGGAGGTAAATCTTGCGGTATCAATCAGTGTTGGGATATCAAGGATAAAGACCACTTGACCATCGCCTAAAATAGTCGCGCCATTGATAGCTACAATTTGTCCTAATTGCTCACCTACTGATTTGAGTACAATTTCACGGTTGCTATTAATGGAGTCAACTAATAACGCAATTTTAGTATCACCATATTGGAACAATAAGAGCGGTAGTTGTAATATCGGGTCATCAGGCAGCTTAAGAGGTTTATCGAGTAAATTAGCGAGTGCTATAAACTGATATTGTTCGCCATTAAATTCATAATTTGATTGGTCTTGTTGTAGCAGGGCTTTGATATCCGTTACGGTGATGCGTTCGCCGCCATAAATCGCTGCCATCGGGATAGCATATTGCTGATCGTGGCTGCTCACTAGTAATGCTTGCATGATCGATAATGTCATGGGCAAGCGAATAGTGAAGGTTGAACCTTGACCGGCGACTGACTTGATTGAAAGTCGACCTTTTAATGCTCTAATTTCATTACTAACAATATCCATTCCTACGCCACGACCTGCAAGCTGAGAGACACTGTCCGCAGTACTGAAGCCTGAAGAGAGAATTAATTGAATCAATTCTTCATTGCTGGGCATATTATTAGGGTTAATCAATTCTAGTTCTAGCGCTTTCTGCTTAATCTTCTCGACATCTATACCTTGACCATCATCTGACAAAGTAATTAAGATTTCTGAACCATCCCGGGTGATGGCCAGCATTAACTTCGCCGTTTCTTGCTTGCCTAATTTTTTACGTATCTCTTTGGACTCTACGCCATGAGAAATTGCATTGCGAAGAATGTGCTCAATCGGCGCCACAAGATGGTCAAGAATTGTTCTGTCGAGCTCATGATCAGCTCCAGAAATAGTTAATTCAGATTTTTTGCCGAGCTCATCATTTGTTTGGCGAACTATACGTTCAAAACGTGGAATGAGACCAGTAAAAGGCAGTAGTCTGGTATTCATTAGGCCTTGTTGTAGATCGGTACTTAGGCGAGATTGTTGTAATAAGATGGTATCTGATTCTCGAACCAAAATATCGAGAGATTGGGTGATATCATTGAGGTCACTAACACTCTCTGTTAACCCTCTGGATAGCTGCTGCATCATTGAAAATCGATCTAATTCAAGTGGATCAAACTCTGATTGCTGTTTTAGCGATTCATCTTCATAGCGGAATAGGATCTGAGCTTCTGTTTCAATTTCTAGATTACGTAGTTGATCTTGTAATCGTTCGACGGTTGATTCCATTTCAGTTAATTGTTGGCGCATGGCCACATTTTGTTGACTGACACGATCACGTGAAATATTAACTTCACCGGCAAAGTTAGTCAGAAAATCAAGCAAATCAGAACGAACACGAACTTGTTCGACTGGAGCTGGTTGCGGTGCTTTTTCTGCTGCAGGGGTGATGGGTTGATGAGATAATTTTGCAATGACTTTGACTGCGTGTTCTTGTTGCGTGGTTTCAATCTCTGCTGCCGACGTATCCTCTTCAGGAACTTGCTGGCCGGAGAATTGGTTGATTTCTGCTAATAAGTCATGGGCAAATGACATTTCAGTATTATTTGCCAATTGTTCCTGCATTTCGGCAAGACGATCTTGACAGCGCAGTAATAAATTGAAAAATTTACCATCAAGTTTATCGGGGTGATCAATAGTGGATGATACTAATGATTCTGTGTGATGTGTTAGATCGGCAATAGGTGAAATATCAGTTAAACGTGCGCCGCCTTTAATGGTGTGTAAATCACGTTGTAGCTGCATAGAGGCGTCTTGATTTGCACTATCTTGCTGCCAGAGTTTAATAGCGTTACCACTTGATTCAAGTAGCTCCGCACATTCTTCAGTAAAGGCTTCGAGTAACTCAAAATCGCCAGTTGGAATAACAAATAGAGTGGATTCTGGACTATCGGTAACAACATCTGCTCCATTGGCCTGTTGAGCAAGATAATTTTCCACGTGTTGTTTGAAGGCATTAATTTCGGTTGCAGGTTTATTCTGAATTAAATTTTCTATTTGATTATTAAGTTCTTCATAGCCTTTTTCTAGCAAGGTAAAGACATCACTCTTAGAGTCGTTAGAGTGCTGGATAAGCTGTCCCAATAGTTGATATAAATCAGCAATAACCGTCAAACTTGCATGTTGGGCACTAGAAGTAAGTGATGTTAGCGTACTTTGGATAGCAACTTGATATTCTGCATTTCCCGGTTGTTGTTGAAGTTGCCGGATTTGTTGGGTGTACTGCTCCAATAATTCATCTGTTTCTTCTAAATAAACAATAAGGAGTTCAGGATCAATAAGCTGTTGTTGTGCATCATGTGGTGTGATGTGATAAAGATTATCTGATAATAGACGGATATCAGGTTCTTCGGTATCAGTATGGTCAATATGTTCGATAATCTGGCTTATGCCATTGATGGTCTCTGTCAATAAGGATAATTGTTGCTGATCAAGCGTGAGTGCTTGCCCATGAATTTTACGTAAAGAAGCATCTAATTGGTCGGCAATGATTGCGATAGGCGCTACTTGGGCGATACTGGCACAACCTTTTAAAGAATGTGCGGCACGTAATAAATCGTTGTTTAGACTAAAGGGTGATTCTGCTTGAGAGAGCGCGTATTTAAACGAAGCAATATGTTGTTTTGCTTCGTTATTAAATATTTGTTGTAATTCATCTTGTTCAGATAGGCTGACTTCGGCTTCTTCGCTTGAAAGGAGGCTATAAGTACGACTTGCTAGCTCGTCAACTTGTACAGTGGAGTGCATATCACCTCTAGTGAACAGAGATAATAATTCCGGGATAATTTGATGACCGTCGACAATCAGTTGTTCTAAAGCGGGGCTTGTTGAGCGGCCATTGTCGATAACTTCATTAAGTAAATTTTCTAGTGACCACGACAATTCACCAATGATATTAGCGCCTGCCATTCGGCCGCTTCCTTTAAGAGTGTGGAAGTGTCGACGGATAATGGCTAACGTTTCTGAATCATGCTGCTCTTGCCACGCTGGGATAAGGGTTTGTAATTCTTCTAATACTTCATTGGCTTCTTCAATAAAAATTTCAGCAATCTCGGGATCGATACCTTCTGCAAATTGTGGTGCTTGATCTTCAAGTGGCAATTCAGTATCACCAGGCGTTGCTTGTGTTTGAGTTTGGATATAACGTTCAACGCCGGTTAGCGTATCGCTAGCATCTAGCTCGATCGATTCAAGAGCATCTTCAGTTGTTGATGGTCCTTCAGCCTGGGTTTGAATATAACGTTCAACGCCGGTTAGTCTATCGCTGCTATTTAGCTCGATCGATTCAAGAGTGTCGCCAGCAGTTGATGGTCTTTCAGCCTGGGTTTGAATGTAACGTTCAACGCCGGTTAGCGTATCGCTAGCATCTAGCTCGATCGATTCAAGAGTTTCTTCAGTCGTTGATGGTCTTTCAGACTGGGTTTGAATGTAACGTTCAACGCCGGTTAGTCTATCGCTGCTATTTAGCTCGATCGATTCAAGAGTGTCGCCAGCAGTT
>JAUXFA010000201.1 GCA_030620285.1 Piscirickettsiaceae bacterium | reverse complement strand
GACATGGCTACGATCCGACTTGGAATTCCTGGTTTAGGAAGCTACACCATTGATGCAATTCAAGCCCAAGATTTTGCAATTGTGCGAGCAATGGTGTTTCTAGGGTCGGTGCTTTATATCATCGGTTTAGTATTAACCGACTTATCCTATACCTTAGTTGATCCGCGAGTTAGATTGGATGGGTGATTTACGTCAAGCCGCATTGGCATGTTTACAACTAACAGATCCAATGAGCAAAGTTGAACGCACCAGAGAGATCTATCAATCTTGGTTAAATGGCGAACTCACCATATCGGAAGGTGACTTAGTGCTAGCGGATGTAGCAGGTTATCCAGACAAACCAAAATTGGTCGCACCAAAAGATTTACCACGACGCCGTAATAGCTCAAAAACAGGTGTGGCAACATTAATTCATGCCATTACTCATATCGAGTTTAATGCCATTAATCTCGCGTGGGATGCAGTGGCACGCTTTCCAAAATTACCCCAACAATTTTATGATGATTGGGCTCGAGTGGCTTCTGAAGAAGCAGAGCACTTTGTATTATTGCGTGAACATTTAATCTCACTGGGCTATGACTATGGCGATTTTCCTGCCCATAATGGTATGTGGGAGATGGCACAAAAAACACATCACGATCCCTTGATTCGTATGGCTCTAGTTCCAAGAGTATTAGAAGCAAGAGGTTTAGATGTTACACCCAAAATGATGGATAAATTACGAGGAAGTGGTGATTTACGAGCCGTTGAAATTTTAGAAATTATACTCCAAGAAGAAATTGGCCATGTTGCCATTGGAACACGTTGGTTCAATTATTTATGTGAACAAAGAGCCGTTGAGCCCTTGGCCACCTTTAAGGACTTATTAGATAACTATTTCGATGGACAGTTACGGGGCCCATTTCATATTGAAGCACGAAAACAAGCAGGGTTTACCGACGCGGAAATAGCGTTACTCGAAGGCCGTTAATCATGTGGCTTTTTTTCGTGAAATTCGACCAAAAACTTTTGAGAAAATAATAAAGTTTACGACTATGAAAAATAGTCCGATCCCCCAGGCGAGATGATTTTGCACTGTAAAGAGACTAGCGTTAGGCAGTACCATCACAATTTCACCATGACCAGGAGTAAAAGCGGGCATCGTGAGCGCGGCAATAATACTGCTGACAAATCTAAATGAACGATTAGATTGTGTGTTTCGGGTCAAGAACCATATAACAACGAATGTAATCACGCAGAATAATAATAAAGAACCATTTATGTCGAATCTCATAAGGAGGCTTTATTTTGCAAAGCTTTTTTACGCTCCATCTCTGCTTTTTGGCGACGTGATTCTTTTGGGTCCGCGATGAGTTTTCGATAAATCTCTATGCGATCTTTATTACGAAGCGTAGCCGTGAGTTTACACATTTTTCCGAAAACCCCAACTTTATCAGTACTTAAGTCAATTTGTGGGTATTGTTCTAAAATTCCAGAACGTTTGATCACCTCTTCAACACTACAGTCAGCCGGCATGTCTAACGATAAAATAATTTGTTCATCGGGTAGGGCATAAGCAACTTCAACAGAGATAAGATTAGTTGTTTCCATAAATTTCCTGAGCACGTTTACAAAAGGCATCAACCAAGGAGCCTGATATTTGAGTGAAAATAGGACTCAATGCCATGCCAATGAGTCGGTTTGAGAATGCAAAGTCCATATCTAATTGCACGCGGCATCCTTGATTATCGCCAATCATTTGAAATTGCCAAAGGCCTTTAAGGTATTCAAATGGGCCATCAATGAGTTCTATGTCAATAGCTTCACCTTGAGTCAATGTATTTCGGGTTGAAAATACATGATGAATTCCACCTTTAGCGAGCTCTAACGACGCATCAATAACATCATCAGTTTTGCTGATAATATTGCTTGAACGACACCAAGGTAAAAAAGAAGGGTAGGCTTCGACATCATTCACTAAATCAAACATTTGATCGGGGGTGAACAGCACCAGCGAGCTGCGAGTAATGCGATTGACACCAGACATAACAGTGATTAGCCCACAATGCCGATAGCATTCAAAAATACGATAATAACGGCAATAGGGGTGACATAACGAATCAGAACTTGCCAAACTTTATAATGAATAGTTTTGTTAATGGCCAGTTCTTCTTCTGTGCTTGATTGCTTCATCAACCAGCCAGCAAAAATGGCAATCGCGAGTCCACCTAATGGCAGCATAATGTTGGCAGTTAAATAATCTAATAATTCAAACATGGTTTTACCGAATAATATCCAGTCCTTGCCGATATTGAATGAAAATACAGTTAATAAACCTAATAACCAAGTTGCAAAGCCGGCATAGACACTTGCACGGCGGCGGCTGACATTCTTGTTTTCAACTAACCAAGCAATAGCTGGTTCAATTAATGAAATGGCCGAGCTCCATGCTGCAAAGACCAGCAATAAAAAGAATAAGCCACCAAATAAAGATCCGCCGGCCATATGGCCAAAAGCAATAGGTAGTGTTTCAAAGATAAGCCCTGGACCGGCTCCCGTTTCTAATCCATTCGCAAAAACAAGTGGAAAAATAGCCATTCCGGCAAGCAATGCTACCAGAGTGTCTGCAATAGCAATGGTGATGGATGCTTTCGCGATTGAGGTGTTTTTGGGGAGGTATGAACCATAAACCATGATGGCCCCCATGCCCAAACTAAGCGTGAAAAATGCGTGGCCCATAGCGGTTAATATACTGTCATCTGATAATTTGGAAAAATCAGGATTGAATAAGAAATGAAGGCCTTGACTGAAATAATCTCCGGTGTTGGCTGCATAACCTACCAAGACTAACAGCAGGACAAAAAGCGCTGGCATAATGAATCGTATTAATTTTTCTAAACCACCTTTTACGCCACGAGAAACAACAACCATAGTCAACACTATAAACACCGTATGCCAAGCAAGTAATCGTTCTGGATCACTGGTAAGCGCTGTATAAATGCTTTGTGAACCAGCGGCAGTGACACCTTCAAATACACCTGAAAAGCTGCGAAATACATAGGCCAAAGCTTGACCGGCAATCACACTGTAATACGATAAAATGAGAAACCCAGCAATTACGCCTGTCCATCCTAAATATTTCCAAGCAGGATGCCGGTCTTCTTCGCTGGCTAAAGATGACAGACTATTAACAGGATTTTGCCGTCCACGGCGGCCAAGCATGACTTCTGCCATCATCAGAGGGATACCAATACAGGCAATACACAGCAAATAAATGAGCACAAATGCACCGCCACCATTTTCGCCTGTTATGTAGGGGAATTTCCAAATATTACCTAGCCCAACAGCGGAGCCTGTCGCTGCAAGAATAAATACCCAGCGCGATGACCATTGGCCATGAATTGATTGTTCAGGTCTACTCATAATGTTCTCAATTTAATCAAAATAGGGCAGGATTTATTAAAATTTATCTAAATGGTCAAGCCAACAAGCAATATAGCATTATATAATACCCATATGGCAGCGAAAAAAAACAAAAAAAAGACTAGCGGTAGCAGTACGATTGCACAAAATCGTCGTGCCCGGCATGATTACTTTCTTGAAGATAAATTTGAGGCAGGCATTGTTCTGGAAGGCTGGGAAGTCAAAAGCATGCGTGATGGACG
>JAUXFA010000005.1 GCA_030620285.1 Piscirickettsiaceae bacterium | reverse complement strand
GACGCTCATTATGATGGTGACCGACAAACAAGCCGATATTGCAATATTACGAACGCTCGGTATGACGCCACGCGACATCATGGCAATTTTTATGGTGCAAGGCACTATGATTGGCATATTTGGAACTCTATTAGGGGTAATAGGCGGTGTGGTGCTGGCGCTCAATGTCGAAACTATTATTGCTAATTTAGAGCAAGTGCTCGGCTATCAATTTTTACCTGCTGATGTTTATTACATCAGTAGCTTACCGTCTGATCTGCATTGGAATGATGTGACCGTAATTGGTATTACTGCATTTGTATTGTCTTTATTATCAACAATCTACCCATCATGGCGCGCATCTAAAATACGGCCTGCAGAGGCACTGCGTTATGACTAATCCTGTTGTTCAATGTCGTCATTTAGCTAAACAATTTACTGATGGTGGATTAGATACCCATGTGCTTAGCGATGTAAACCTAACTGTTAATAAGGGTGAACGCCTTGCCATTGTTGGTAGCTCCGGTTCTGGCAAAAGTACACTATTGCATTTATTGGGCGGACTTGATGAACCAAGCAGTGGTGGTGTTGAAATTCACGGTCAAGATATTAACAACTTATCAGTCAATGCACTCAGCAAACTGCGTAATCAAAGTTTAGGATTTGTCTATCAATTCCATCATTTATTGCCTGAGTTTACGGCTTTAGAAAATGTCGCTATACCCCTTATCATCGGTGGAATAGATCCAAAAATGGCTCAGCAACAAGCTGAAGATTTACTGTCTAAAGTTGGTCTCAGTCATCGTCTTATTCACAAACCAAGTGAATTATCGGGCGGTGAACGTCAGCGGGCAGCCTTAGCACGTGCATTAATTAACAAGCCAGATTGCTTATTAGCGGATGAACCTACTGGCAATCTAGACCACCGAACAGCACAGGCTATTTTTGATTTAATTCTTGAATTAAACCAATCACTTGGAACCGCATTAGTTATCGTTACCCACGACACGCAATTGGCAGCACAGATGGATCGTATTTTAACCTTGAAAGATGGAATACTCGACGATTAACGATTCTTTTTCTTTTGCTGTCTTATTTCCCAGTTACGAATGACTATTCGTCGCCATATATAACGAACAAAAAGTATGCCCAACAAGGCTGATACTATTCCACAGATAAAACTACCTAATAATAACGGTTGCCATATCGTTAAAAATTCATGGGTTAACCACTGCCAGGACAAATCAAATGTATGGTGTTCTATTGGCACCTGTAAAATCCATACCCCTATTTTATAAGCAAAAAAGAAAACAGGCGCATAGGTTAAAGGATTACTAAACCACGAGCTAAACACCGCAATTGGTAAATTGACCCTGAAAAAAATGGCTAAGGCCGCGGCAATAAACATCTGTCCAATTATGGGCATGAATCCCATAAATAATCCTAAGGCCAAGCCACCAGCGACTGAACGACGGTTTAAATGCCATATTCTTGGTTCAGTTAAACGTTGGCCAAATTTTTTCAGATGCGGATGATCGCGCATCGCTTTATGATCTGGCAAAATACGTTTTAGGAACTTACGAGGCATGGAGTCTCATTGTTGTTATAGAGTCGGACGTCATTATAGGGATATATGATTAAAACTGCCATTTCATTTGCTTTGGGTTGTATCGTATTTTTACAACTGACCACTTTGCCATCATCACTATGGTTATGGGCATTATTACCAGCTTGTAGTTTACTGCTATTTGATAAATCTCGTCTATTGGCCGTATTCACTCTGGGCATGCTATGGACACTCCTCCATGCCGGTTTGATTATTAATAATCGCTTAGCTGAACCACTAGAAGGCCAAGATCTTGTTATCACCGGTATTGTCGATAATATCCCCGAATATCAAAATAGGCGATTACGGTTTGAGTTTAAACCCGATCAACAAGACAATGTCAGATTGCCCACTAAAATACGGCTAAATTGGTATCAATCACGACCCGATAGTCTTCATTCTGGCGAACACTGGCAACTTACTGTTCGCTTGAAACGCCCTCATGGTATGGCTAACCCTAGCGGCTTTGATTATGAGCAATGGCTATTTCAACAAGGTATTGGGGCGGTAGGTTATGTTCGTGCTAGCCCTGACAATAAACGTCTCACATCAGCGCCAAAATATTCCATTAATACGATTCGACAATCACTTACTCAGACTATCGAAATAAATCTTAATAACAGTCGAAATATTGGACTTATTCAAGGGCTAACAACTGGCATTCGCAACAATATAAACCTAGAACAGTGGCAAATATTACGCTTATCCGGTACCAATCATTTATTAGCTATTTCTGGCCTCCATATTGGTCTTGCTGCTGCCATTGGTTTTTTCTGCTCGCGTTGGTTTTGGTCAAGACGACCCCAAAATTTATTGTTATTGCCTGCTAATGAAGCCGGCGCTATTGGTGGGTTTTTAACAGCACTATTTTATGCCGCCTTGGCCGGATTCTCACTTCCAAGTCAACGTGCACTTATCATGGTGGCAACGGTTATGTTGTCACTATTAATTCGTCGTTCTATTTCTAGCAATCATGTTCTTGTAGCGAGTTTATTTTTGGTATTGGTGTTTGATCCATTAGCTGTTTTATCTGCTGGGTTCTGGTTATCCTTTTCGGCGGTGGCAATTATCTTATTGACCAGTCAATATCGATGGCCCTCACCCCGATGGCAATGGGCAAAAATACATGGCTTGATTGCATTTGGATTGACGCCACTATTATTAATTTTTTTCATGCAAACCTCATTAATCTCGCCTATTGCCAATTTTATAGCAGTGCCTATTGTCAGCTTATTGGTGGTGCCGGTCTTATTACTGAGCAGTTTGTTCTTATACTTGTTTGAACCCCTCGGTATTTTGTTATTACAACTAGTAGACATCATCTTAAGCTTGCTTTGGCCCATACTAGAATACTTAGCAGCACTCCCCTTTTCACACTGGTCGGGCATCACTATTCCAACACTCTATTGGATCCCAATTATTGTAGGCACCTTACTTTTATTGTCCCCTAAACAGTTTCCCGCCAAATGGATAGGGTTAATAGGCCTGATGCCATTAGTTTTATATTCACCAGCTAAACCTGCTGATGGTGAAGTCTGGTTTAGCTTATTAGATGTGGGCCAAGGATTAGCTGCTGTTATACAAACAAAGGACCATACTTTGGTTTACGATACGGGACCTAAATTCAGTGATGACTTTAATACCGGCACCGCTGTTGTACTGCCCTTTCTTCAGTATCAAGGTATTAAACATATTGATACATTAGTGGTCAGCCATGGTGACAATGATCATATTGGTGGGGCAATTCCACTGATTGACGCCATTATTGTTGATACTATTATCAGTAGTACACCTACGCTGCTGCCATCCGCAACTTCTTGTCAGGCTGGGCAATCTTGGTACTGGAATAATGTTCATTTTGCCATATTGCATCCTCAAACGATGGATCGTGGTAGTGAAAATAATTTGTCCTGTGTTTTAAAAATATCAAGCACATATGGCAGCATTTTATTAACGGGTGATATTGAAGCTAAAACAGAGCGCTTATTAGTGCAACGTTATAGCGATAAATTAAGGTCTACCCTACTGGTTGCACCTCATCATGGTAGCAATAGCTCTTCAACTACGGCCTTTATTAAAGCCGTACAAGCAGATTTTGTGCTCTTTGCTACCGGTTACCGAAATCGTTATCATTTTCCTAACAAACAGGTTGTAGATCGTTACCAAAACCACGATATCACCCTATTTAATACCGCGGTTGATGGTGCGATTCAATTTAAATTTAATTCAGTGGTGGAACATGACCCCATCACTGCCCGGCAATCAACATCACAAATTTGGACATCAGATGCTACAGACTAAGGCATTTTTCACGTATCATGGTCGGCAATTAATTCTTAATTGAGATAGAGATATTATGTTGGAATTTTTTAGAGCAGGTGGCTGGATAATGCTTCCACTGTTTATCTGTGTGATTATTGCTAGTGCCATTATTGCTGAGCGCTTTTGGAGCTTGCAGACTAAACGCATATCACCACCCGAATTGATCACTCAAATTTGGCAGTGGTTACGGTATAACCAAGTGGATGATAATCGCATTCAAGCCATGCGAAACAATTCACCCTTGGGCCAAATTTTAGCGGCTGGATTAGTGAATCGAGAATGTTCTCGTGAGATCACACGAGAAGGCATTGAAGATGTTGGTCGCCATGTTACCGTCGAATTAGAGCGTAATCTCAATACGCTTGGCACAATTGCCGCCATTGCACCGCTGATGGGCTTACTGGGTACGGTTATAGGTATGATCAAGGTGTTTGCGGTTATTACCACTGAAGGTGTGGGTAATCCTGAAACATTAGCAGGTGGTATTTCAGAAGCATTAATTACCACTGCGACTGGTCTGGTTATTGCAATTCCTAGTCTCATTTTTTATCGTTATTTCCGAGGGAAAATTAGTACTTTGGTTGTTGATATGGAAGAACAGGCAATGAAATTGATCGAAATATTGCATGGTGACCGACAGTTTGACCCCGATGATGAGGAAAACCAGTGAAACTGTCCCCTCAACGATCAGAGGATCCTGATGTCAATCTCACCCCGATGATTGATGTCGTTTTTTTACTACTTTTATTCTTTATGGTGTCCACTAGTTTTATACGTGAAAGCTCGCTTAAAGTAGATTTGCCTGAAGCAAGTGGACAAGCATTAGTCGCGCAAGAAAAAGCGATTGATATTGTGATCAATGCCGATGGTCAATTTATCATTAATAACGTTACTCTTGATAATCCAAGTCCTGAACAATTATCTTCGCAACTGCAACAAATAGTAGGGGAGAATGACGATCCACATATCATTATCAGCGCTGATGCCAATACTGAATATCAAAATATTGTGACGGCAATGGATACAGCGCAACAACTTGGTTACACACGACTCACCCTGGCAACACGGCAAACCACCTCAACTGAACCATGACCTCCAACTCCTCTGAAAAAATGAGTGCTGGTCAAATTTATCGGCGCTTACTCACTTACGCCAAACCGTATTGGCCGGCCTTTGTAATATCTATTATTGCAATAATCATATTTTCTGCTACCGAAATAAGCTTAGCCGCCATTATGGAGCCCTTAGTCGATGGCAGTTTTGTTGATCGTGACCCTGACACTATTCGGCTTATTCCTTTGGCTTTTATCGGCATTTTTATTATCCGTGGTATTGCTAATTTTATTACCACGTATGGCCTCGGATGGATTGCTCGCAATGTGATTAAAACACTACGTGGACAAATGTTTGAACGGCTTATCACTTTGCCTGCTAGTTTTTATGACCAAAGTACACCTGGCCAGCTTATGTCTAAGCTGCTCTATGATGTAGAACAAGTTGCCAATGCGGTGACGGATGCCATTATTGTCGTTATTCGAGACACCATTACCATTGTCGGTCTATTGGCATGGATGATTTATCTTAATGGTACCTTGGCTCTTATCATTTTATTAACGGTTCCTATTATTGCCCTACTTATTTATAAAATCAGTAGCCGCTTTCGCCGTATCAGCAAAATGATTCAAGAATCGATGGGGGATGTGAGCCATATTAGTAGTGAAGTGATTGAAGGCCATCGCGAAGTCAAAACCTTTGGTGCTCAGCAATATGAAATTAATCGTTTTGACAAGGTGAACCAACAAAACCGACGGCAGCGAATGAAGATGTTGGCAACGGATGCTATTAGCCAACCTATCATCCAATTTATTACTGTTTTGGGACTATCCCTAGTTATTTACTTGGCAACAGTGCCGGAAATGCTTGAACAAATAACGCCGGGGAGTTTTATCTCTTTTGTGACGGCTATGTTTATGATTTTGACCCCTCTTAAACGGCTGACAAAAATCAATGGCAAGCTACAGCAAGGCATTGCCGCGGCACAAAGTATTTTTGCTTTATTAGACGAACAGCCAGAACCCGACATGGGTAGCAAGACCATTGATCGTGCTCGAGGTGATATTCAATATAACAATATCAACTTCAGTTATCACGCTTCAACCAGTAACGTATTGGAAGATATTTCCTTTCATGCCAAACCAGGACAAACTATTGCTTTTGTCGGCCATTCAGGCAGCGGAAAAACAACTTTAGTGAGTTTGTTAGCTCGCTTTTACACCATAACCGGTGGGCAGATCTTACTCGATGGTATTGATATTAATGATCTAAAATTAACAAATTTACGCCAACAAATATCATTGGTTAATCAACAGATTGTGTTATTCAATGACACGGTGGCAAACAATATTAGCTATGGTCATTCACAGCAAGTTAGTAACGAACAAATCATTGCTGCCGCCAAAGCTGCTCATGCCTGGGACTTTATTGAACGTTTGCCAGATGGCCTAGCCACTCAAGTAGGTCAAAATGGTGTATTACTCTCGGGTGGTCAACGCCAACGTCTTGCTATCGCTCGCGCCATATTACGTGATGCGCCTATTCTTATTCTGGACGAAGCCACGGCATCTTTAGATAGCAAGGCGGAAAGACATATTCAAGCTGCCCTTGAAACATTGATGGAACATCGCACCACATTGGTTATTGCTCATCGATTATCCACCATTGAAAATGCCGATCAAATTATCGTCATGCATGATGGTCGCATTGTTGAAGCTGGAACTCATAATGAACTATTAGCAATGGGCCAGCATTATGCTCAACTACACAGCCAGCAATTTCAGGAAAAGCCCATTGACATTAGCAGTTAGTGGAAATATTCTGAATTCATCATGAAATGGCTTGTTAATAGCTGGTATCAACCCCACCCTATCCGCTGGTTACTATGGCCGCTTGCCCTTGTATACCGCCTTATTATTAGCTGTCGGCAAGCACTTTATAATGTTGGTCTTTTTAAACAATCTACATTACCGGTTCCCGTTATCATTGTCGGTAATATCAGTGTTGGTGGCACCGGTAAAACACCATTGGTCATCTGGCTGGTCAAACAATTAAAACTCGCTGGGTTACGGCCGGGCATTATTAGCCGAGGTTATGGTGGTCATACTGACCATTATCCACAACTTGTCACCGCACACAGTGATCCTAATATTGTCGGCGATGAACCCATTATTATCAGCCGCCATACTGGCTGCCCGATGGCCGTTGCACCCAGTCGCATTGCAGCGGGCCAAATATTATTACAACAACATGATTGCAATATCATCATTGCAGATGATGGGCTACAACATTATGCATTAGGGCGTGATATTGAAATTGTGGTGGTCGATGGCCAACGTCTTTTTGGCAATCAATATTGTTTGCCTGCAGGCCCACTACGTGAACCCTTATCACGGTTAGAACAAGTTGACTTTATTGTGCATAATGGTAACCCTTCTGTTGATTATAATATGACGCTATTGCAAGGTCAGGCGATTAATCTTGCGAATTCTAAGCTCAAAAAAGATCTGTCTTATTTTATCGGAAAACCAGTTCATGCCATTGCTGGCATTGGCAATCCACAACGCTTTTTTAATCAATTATCTAAGCAAGGTTTGACGATTCACGCCCACCCTTTTACCGATCATCACCTCTTTACACACACGGAGTTACAATTTGATGATGATGCCCCTATTATTATGACTGAAAAAGATTCGGTAAAATGCCAATCATTTGCCAATGACAATATGTGGTACATTGCCATAGAAGCAAGCATCAGCGGTAAACTTGATCAACAAATACTACAAAAACTAGCAGGACTTTCCTCTCATGGATAAAACTCTACTCGAAATTTTAGCTTGCCCAAGTTGCAAAGGCAGCCTGAATTACATTAAAACAAAGCAAGAACTCATCTGCCCGACTTGCCGTTTGGCTTACCCTATCCATGACGATATTCCGGTGATGCTAAGCAATGAAGCACGTGAATTAGCTGCTGATGAAGACACATAATTAATATGCCATTCAAAATCGTCATTCCTGCTCGCTATGCCTCTACCCGGTTACCTGGGAAACCGCTGTTAGATATTGCTGGTAAACCGATGATTGAGCATGTCTATGACCGTGCTAATGAAAGCCATGCTTCTGAGGTTATTATCGCCACAGATGATCAACGGATTGAAAAGGTTGCCAAAGACTTTGGTGCTACGGTTTGTATGACACGCTCAGATCATGCTTCTGGCACCGATCGACTTGCTGAGGTAGCTAGTCTGATGCGCTTTGAGGAGGAGGATATTATCATTAATGTTCAGGGTGACGAACCCTGTTTACCGGCCAGTTTAATCAATCAAGTTGCCGATGATATGTTATTGCATCCTGGTGCCGATATTGCAACACTGTATCGCTCAATTGATCAGGAAAAACACGTTTTCGATCCGAATGTAGTCAAAGTCATTATGGATGTACAAGGCTACGCTTTATATTTTAGCCGAGCACCTATCCCTTGGATGCGCGATCATTTTAATCAACAATCTACCTTGCCACCAGAACTGCCACATTACCGTCATTTGGGCTTATATGGCTATCGCGCCAGTTTCCTAAAACACTATACTGACCTAAGCCCTTGTGTATTGGAGCAAGAAGAATCTTTAGAACAATTACGCGCTTTATATCACGGTAAAAAAATTCATTTAACGGCAGCTAAAGTAGATCCTGGTCACGGTGTCGATACCCAGCAAGATTTGGATGACGTTCGGCAGTTAATCAGTCAATAATTTATCTAAACCCGCCGCCACTAACTCAGCATGAAGATCACCTTCACCATCAAACACAGGTAAGGTATAGGTTACCGGTACGGCTCGATGACCTTCACCATATTGTGTTGCTTGAATACTAGTATCATTTTTCAACACCTGCAAAACGAACTCACAATTATCGAGTAACTCGATAATTTCACATTGCTGTTGCATATATTCAACCTGTCGACCGATTAAGGTTAACAGGTGTTGATGACTAAATTTAGGATTCGCTGGCATCTTGTTTTGGCACCGCTTTATCAACAGTTTCTTTAGGTGGAACTGCTTTGTATTTACCATTATCTGCCGATGCTGGTTTTTTTTCTACTTTTTCCGCAGTCCTTTCTGAGTTTTCTTTATTTTGTTGGTCTTTTGCTGCTGGGCGACGACGGCGAGGGCCTGTTGAGCTTCGACTACGTTTTGGCTTATTGGACGTTGGTTTATTACCATCCACCTCTTTACCCTGTGCTGTTGCTGGCACATTGCCATTAACTTCTGCTGCTTTATTACTAGGGACAGCATTGCCATCTATCTCTTTTTTCGCAGGCAATATTTTATTACCTGCATCTTCTGCAACATTAGTTTCACCTTCATTACGTGGACGGCGACGACGGCCTCCACGGCGTGAACGTTTCGCATTTGGATTACGGTTCTGAGAGGGTTCTTGTTTTTCAGACGATGTCGATTCAGATTGGTTTGGTTTTTTATCCGCTTGTTTTGGACTGTCTTCTACCTTTTGTTGTTCAGTTTTTTTATTATCCGGACGACGACGTGGCCCACGACGATTATTACGATTACGTGGCCTTCTATTTTGCTCACGTTTGGGTTGTTGCTCTATTTTTTGTTCCTGTTCAGTTTTTTCTTCTACTTCATCAACAGATTTCCCTGTTAAAACACTCACTAACCGTTTTAATAAATTTGGTTTTTTATCTTCTTTTCTTGAGCCAATTACTGGCGCAGGTGCCGCAGGTGAGACTCCCGTTACCGCAGCTTGTTCTGCTACAGGTTTGTCTTTCATTGCTGCTGGCATTTCGGGCTCTGGCGTCGTCATCAAATGATGACTAACTTCAACACGTCGTTCGCCATCTTTAATACGTTCAATATCATAATGCGGTGTTTCCATATGTGGATTTGGAATTAATAATAATTTCACATCATGGCGACGCTCTATGGCATCTAGCTGTACTCTTTTCTCATTCAACATAAAGGTAGCGACGGCGACCGGTAATTGTACGATGAGTTGAGAGACCTGATCTTTGGTTGCTTCTTCTTCCACTAAGCGAAGTACCGCTAAACCCAATGATTCGACACCACGTACATGGCCTAAACCAGCACAACGTGGGCAGACTTCTTCATGGGCGTCTCCCAAGGAAGGTCGCAAGCGTTGGCGAGACATTTCTAATAAACCGAAACGTGAAATACGTCCTACTTGCACACGAGCACGATCAACTTTTAAATGTTCACGTAAGCGATTTTCACCTTCACGTTGATGGCGACTTGGTCCCATATCGATAAAGTCGATAACCACCAACCCACCCAAATCACGTAAGCGTAATTGACGTGCGATCTCTTCTGCAGCTTCTAAGTTAGTATTAAAAGCCGTTTCTTCAATATCGCCGCCTTTATTAGCTCGAGCCGAGTTAACATCAATCGAAATCAATGCTTCGGTGGGATCAATTACTAATGCGCCGCCAGACGGTAATCGTACTTCATGACGAAAAGCCGTTTCAATTTGACTTTCGATTTGATAGCGAGTGAATAAAGGTACCTTATCTTCATACAGTTTGAATTTACTGAGTTCATGCGGCATGACCATGCGCATAAAGTCATAACCTGTTTGATAAACTTCTGGTGAATCAACTAGAATTTCACCAGTATCTTTACGCAAATAATCACGTAAAGCACGGATGATAATATTGCTTTCTTGGTAGATTAAAAATGGTGCTTTACGCTCTTGTGTCGCTTTATCAATAGCGGTCCATAATTGCACTAGATATTCTAAATCCCATTGCAATTCTTCTGCTTGTTTGCCGACACCGGCAGTACGAACGATCATTCCCATACCTTCAGGTACTTCTAATGATCGCAATGCTTCTTGTAACTCAGCCCGTTCATCGCCTTCAATACGACGAGAAATACCGCCGGCACGTGGGCTATTCGGCATCAATACCAAATAACGACCCGCTAGGCTGATCATCGTTGTTAAAGCAGCACCTTTATTACCGCGTTCTTCTTTTTCAACTTGGATAACGAGTTCTTGTCCAACCGACAATACGTCTTGGACATTAATACGCCCAGAGTCACCTTCTTTACGCTGTTTGAAATAGCTTTTGGAAATTTCTTTTAGCGGTAAAAAACCTTGTCGTTCAGAGCCGTATTCAACAAACACTGCCTCTAGACTAGGTTCTACTCTGGTGATTTTTCCTTTATAGATATTGCCTTTTTTTTGCTCCCGAGAGGGAACGTCAATATCCAGATCAAATAAACGCTGGCCATCGACCATCGCTACTCGCAACTCTTCTTCATGAGTCGCGTTAATTAAAATTCGCTTCATGCATTAACCTCTTAATTGAGGTTCGCACGCTGGCTTATCCCTGTTTCCAAGGGTAATACATCATCAATTACTAACGATCACAGGACGACTTTGCTATACGCAATTAATAGTCACAATGTGGTTATATCTCTAAATTTGTTTCACATTGTTTTTAGCTATTTTGTGATCTTGATACTAATCAGTAGTATTTCAAAAAGATCACGTCGCAACATTATTTGCGACACATTCTCAGTATCAGCGCTTCACCCCATGATGTAGCTGCCAGATACCTACATTATTATTAATTACTTGCTATTGTCCTGCCTTGTACATTACTTATTGTTATTGCCAAGACGTGGGAACCACTTAATTTCTATGCTCTATAGTGAGCACCTATCACGCTTAACCTATGTTAACCGTGTCGTTTTAAAACTTGTTCGTGCGTTATGCCGCATCAACTTCTCTATGAAGGAGCGACGACGCTATTTTCCGGCCTTATTAATTAAAAGTCGGTATACTAATACCACTTACAAACAGACCAACATCTGAATATAACAGTCCCTTGCACGATCAGCAATAGAAAACTCGATATTTTTATGACAAGCAGCAATAGCAAGCTTAACCCTGTTCAATTTATTGATATTACAGCCGCAAATGCCGGACAGCGAATTGATAACTTTTTACTGTCTTCGGAAAAAGGGGTTCCTAAAAGCCGTATTTATCGTGCTATTCGTAAAGGTGAAGTCAGAGTTAATAAAGGCCGCATCAAACAAACATATAAATTACAACTCGGCGATACTGTCCGCATACCACCACTTCGTACCGCTGAAAATACTGCACCTTCCACAGTGAACGACCACTTAGCACAGCAAATCAATGACAGTGTGTTATTAGAAGATGATGACTTATTGGTACTGAATAAACCCTCCGGCTTAGCAGTACATGCAGGTAGTAATATCAAACAGGGCCTGATTGAAGCATTGCGTATTGTACGTGCAGATCTGCCTTACCTTGAACTGGTTCACCGACTTGATCGTGATACATCCGGCTGTTTATTACTGGCAAAAAATCGTGATTCCCTGCTTAATCTGCAACAACAAATGGTCAATCATGATCTTGATAAACGTTATCTCACTTTATTAAGAAGTCATTGGAATGGCCAACAACGCTTCGTCGAACAAGCTTTACAAAAAAATACGGTTTCCTCTGGCGAACGTATGGTGCGTGTCGATCCTGATGGCAAACAGGCCAAAACACTCTTTATTCCTCTCGAAACCTTTGCACAAGCACAATTAACAGAAGTTGTTCTATATACCGGCCGTACCCATCAAATTCGCGTTCATGCCGCCTATATCAATCATCCTGTTGCGGGTGATGATAAATATGGCCAACGCAACTTCAATCGAGATATGAAAAAGTTTGGTTTAAAACGGTTATTTTTACATGCATGGAAACTTGGTATTCGTCACCCAAGTAGCGGCCAAGCACTCTTACTTGAAGCGCCTTTGCCGGAGAAGTTACAAACCGTGCTTGAACGAATGAGAGAAATATCATGAGTCGCTATCAACTGATCGTCTTTGATTGGGATGGTACCTTAATGGATTCCACTGGTCATATCGTCAATTGCATGCAACAAGCCATTACACAATTATCGCTACCCGCATTAGAAGACTCTGCCATCAATCATGTTATTGGTCTGGGCCTTAATGAAGCCGCTTATGCGCTTTATCCTAATGCCAGTGCTGAAACAGTTGAACAATTAGCCAATATCTACCGTGAAACCTGGTTAAATAATCCTCACGACTCACCCTTATTTGATCATGCAATAGGCCTTATTAGACGACTGGCTGAACAAGATTATTTTCTCGGTGTAGCCACGGGGAAAAGTCGTCGTGGTTTAGATAAAGTTTTAACAAGTACTGGATTAACATCTTATTTTCATGGCACTCGTTGTGCGGATGAATGCCATTCAAAACCTCATCCTCAAATGCTAGAACAATTAATGGACTATTTTGGGGTTGAGCCCAAACAAACATTGATGATTGGTGATACTGAATATGATTTACACATGGCCAACAATGCTGGAGCCGATAGCTTAGGCATTAGTCATGGTGCTCATGACATAGCGACGCTTGGTGCCTGCCGACCCCAGGCTATTGTTGATAATTTGCATCAAGTCGAACATTTTCTAAACCAATTATAGCTAGGAAATTTCAATTTTTAAAGAAACCCAAAGTATTTTCGATGCCTATGAATTTCACAGAACTTTAGCTTCAAACTATTAAAATAAGAACCCTCAAGGTAAAAAAACCATTGATTTTTAGATTTAAATATTGAGAAACCAGTATCATGCAGTAAAGCTTCTACCATTACGGTATCGCCTAGCTCAGCTGTCAACCATTTAGAGCTGTTTACATCCGATTTTATTTCTATAAAGACTGTGGACGGAGCTCCTTCCAACTTAGCCAAAGCTTTGGGGCCTTTTTTATAAGTTACTAACTTATCATCTCCGATAACAAATTCGCAACCTAAGGGCGCGCTACCCTTTATGCCTTTATATTATAGTTATAAAATCAAGCTGGCTGCCCCTTGATCCTTTTTGATCTTAATTTTACAGCCCCTTGGATTTTGGCCTACATCATTTTTTATGGTTTTTCCAGATTATACTTATATCTCTCAACTCCATCTTTGAGTTAATAGTAATACTTGTCCATTCAGTCTCGAGAGGAACTTTTCCATAAAGTCCCAAATACGCTTTATCTCTATTTACCATCACCGAGCCCTCATACCTAAGAACCTGCATATCACCTGAAGTATTTAATAAAGCTACTGTAATAAAACCTTCAGGGAATAACTCATCAATTTTATTCCTCGTTTTAATGATATTAGATCGTTCTTTCATGGCAAGCATGGAATCCACATCTATAAATAATCCCGCTCCTTCTGTGATGGCTGAAATTGGCTCAATCAAATCAAGTTTCGTAGTTCCCTCATAAATTGTTATCGGATTTGGGGTTAAGAGAATTGCCTTCGAAAAAAACAATACTAAGAAAAAGACCTTTAAACTTTCCATTATTTTTTAGCTTTAAGAATTTCAGTAGTTCTATTAATTACATCATCTGCCCATGTCTGACAGTTTCTAGCCCCTAGCATGTGAGGTGTTGTAAAAGGGTAAGCATAAACATTGTAATGGGGACTTCCAATTTCCGCTATCGCCTGTTTTGCAGCTTCATCAAACTCTTT
>JAUXFA010000058.1 GCA_030620285.1 Piscirickettsiaceae bacterium | reverse complement strand
TGTCTTCCTAAGACCGCTTGGCCTCCGACTTCTGCTTATCATCTATTTTGGTTCGGGGCTAGGTGTGTGGTTATTTGCCCGAGAATCGCATCATTTAGGCGCGAGTGGGTTAACGCATGGCATGATGTTTTTTCTATTTTTGATTGGCGTATTACGGCGAGACAAACAAGCAATGGCACTGGCAATGATAGTGTTTTTTCTTTATGGCAGCATGGTTTGGGGTGTATTGCCAACACAAGAAAGGATCTCCTTTGAATCACATTTATTTGGTGCATTAATGGGTATATTTTGTGCCATCGTATTTCGCAATAATGATCCAAAACCACCTGAGAAAGTATACAGTTGGGAGCAAGAAGGCTATGAGAATGAGTGGGATGATATAGGGGGTGATCGCTGACGATTTACATTCACATTGAGGTGTAAATAAAGAGCAGACAATGCGATTTATTTCATCATGAGACACATCGGGAAGATCTTCACTTATATACCGCTATGCATTGCTGTAAAATCAACACATTACAAGAAATGACCTCAAAGTGTGTCAATTATCTTGAATGTGATATTTTTTTAAAAATGGAGAGACGAAAATGGCGGATTCAATAGGAACTGCAGCCGGTGTTGTATGGCAATACCTTAATAAAAAAGGTGAAAGTAGCGTGACTAAAATCACCAAAGAAACAAAGTTAGATGCTAAAACCACGCAACGCGCGATTGGCTGGTTAGCCAGCGAAGGTAAATTAGTGATAGAAACACAAGGCCGTACAGAAGTTATTTCATTGAAATAGATTACTAAAAAAGCTTGAACTGACAAGCCTTGGTGCTACTTAACGAGTACCAAGGCTTTTTATTTTTATTGTTGAGTAGCTTTACGGATAGTAAAGGCGCCTCGAATATCACCTAAAGAAAAACCAGTTGCTTGGTCGTCAGGATAGAGCTTATCCAAAGTCGCTTGAACAGGCTCAGCAATATTGCTGCCATGGCATTTCAAGCAGACTTCACCGGTCGGAATGGCCTTCATCATTCGTAACTCTTGACTATCATCACGGTTTATCTCCTCACTAAAAGTAAGCATATTGATTGCTTCACCCGCTTGTTTGCGATCTTCAAATTGGAGGAGTACGGTTTGTTCCCAGCAATCGGCTTTATTGTTAGGGTTTCGTACTTTAAGACTAGTACGAGCAATGTCAAAACCATATTTCTTAGATAAGCTTGCCGCTATTGTTGGTGCCACTTGATTACACACCTGAATCGCTTCAGTTGGCCCACCTGCTTTTATTGCCGAAACCAAAGCGCCTTTTAGTGTAGTGGCAAATTCTTGGATAGCGGCTTTACTTTGTTGCTGAAAGTTTTGTTGCTCATCAGCAGTAACGGGGTATGAAACTAAACTCGCTAATAGCCAACAGAGAACAGTTAACTTTCTCATCTTAAGCTCCTAATCAAATGCCTGTCCTGCTTTTTTGCCAACAGCTTTCAGCATTTTTGCTAATGGACAAAAGCCAGTAAAGGCTGCTTGAAGTAAATTGGCCCCGACAAATGCCGTTAACCATAACCAATTAGGACTATGGTATTGCGAAAGAACAAGGCTTAATAAAATAACAGTACCCGCAAAGGCGAGAACGATTCGGTCAATATTCATGACTAACTCCTAAATTAGAGTTCACTAATATATGAGATATTACTACAGTTACCTATAGTGTCAACTGCTTAGTAAATGATAGCCTTGTGTAAAGGCCTTTCATCCTGCTACTCTTCGGGCACATAACAATTATTAAATGCTGCTATGACGAACGAATACGATGCATCGGCAATTGAAGTCTTAACAGGGCTGGAGCCAGTACAAAAACGACCGGGTATGTATACAGATACCACGCGACCAAATCATTTGGCGCAAGAAGTTATCGATAATAGTATTGATGAAGCTGTCGCTGAACACGCTACGCAAGTTCAAGTTATTTTGTATCCAGACAATTCACTGGAAGTGATCGACGATGGGCGGGGCATGCCGGTGGATATTCATCCGGAAGAGGGCGTGCCGGGTGTTGAAGTCATCCTAACTCGTCTACATGCCGGTGGTAAATTCTCCAATAAGAACTATCAATTTTCAGGTGGTTTACATGGTGTTGGTGTATCAGTAGTTAATGCGCTGTCATCTCGATTAGAAGTCAAAATTCGTCGCAATGCTACTGAATATGCCATTGCATTTGAACATGGTCTGAAAGTCGAAGAACTCACTGAAATTGGCACGGTCGGTAAGCGTAATACCGGTACAACAGTACGTTTTTGGCCGGATACTTCCTACTTTGATTTACCAAAATTCTTAGTGGCACGTTTGCGTCATGTTTTACGAGCAAAAGCGGTACTTTGTCCTGGTCTAGTAGTTACTTTCACCGATCTATCGGGCGAGGAAAAAATTGAAGACCGTTGGTGTTATGACGATGGTTTGAATAGTTATTTAAGTTCAATGATGACGGATCAACCTTGTGTGCCAGCACAACCCTTTGTTGGTCACATTGAAGGTGATAATGAACAAGTTGATTGGGCGCTGATGTGGCAAACTGAATATGGTGATGAGTTGGCTGAAAGTTATGTCAATTTAATTCCAACGGCACAAGGTGGTACTCATGTAAATGGATTACGTACAGGTTTATTAAATGCATTGCTTGAATTTTGTGAGTTTCGAAGCTTATTGCCTCGCGGGGTGAAATTAACACCAGAAGACGTCTGGAGTCAGTGTTGTTATGTGCTATCGGTCAAATTACAAGATCCACAATTTTCAGGACAAACTAAAGAACGATTATCATCAAGACAATGTGCAGGATTTGTTTCAGGTGCAGTAAAAGATTCCTTTAGTTTATGGCTGAACCACCATACGGAAGATGGTGAGAAAATTGCTGAATTAGCGATTAGTAGTGCTCAGTCTCGGTTAAAACAGGCCAAAAAAGTCGTCCGTAAACGAGTGCAGTCTGGGCCAACCTTGCCAGGGAAATTATCAGATTGTTCTTCACAAGATGTGACTCGTACTGAACTGTTTTTGGTGGAAGGAGATTCTGCTGGTGGTAGCGCCAAACAAGGTCGTGAACGTGAGTTTCAGGCGATCATGCCGCTGCGGGGTAAGATTTTAAACACTTGGGAAGTCGATTCTAGCCAAGTACTGGCATCGCAGGAAGTACATGATATAGCCGTTGCCATTGGTGTCGATCCAGGTAGTGATGATCTGTCAGGATTACGTTACGGTAAGATTTGCATACTTGCTGATGCTGACTCAGATGGTGCTCATATCGCAACATTATTATGTGCTTTATTTGTAAAACATTTCAGACCGTTAGTTGAAAAAGGTCATATTTGTGTGGCAATGCCACCCTTATTTCGAATTGATGTCGGCAAACAGATCTTTTATGCACTTGATGAAGAAGAGCGGCAAATTACCTTAGATCGTATTGAAAAAGATAAAATCAAAGGCAAAGTTAACGTACAACGCTTTAAAGGTTTGGGTGAAATGAACCCATTACAGTTACGAGAAACCACCATGGCACCGGATACCCGTCGACTGATTCGTCTTACAATTGATGATGACGATGTGATTGATGATGAAGGATCATTGACAGATGAAGCAATGGATAGATTATTAGCCAAAAAACGCGCATCAGATCGAAAGGCATGGCTAGAACAACAAGGCGATTTAGCGACGGTTTAATTATGAAACGGGATAGATAAATAATGACTTCTTTAGCAGATGATTTAGAACGATTACCCGTTCGAGAATTTACTGAAAAAGCGTACTTGGATTATTCCATGTACGTTATTTTAGATCGGGCATTACCTCATGTCGGAGATGGCTTGAAGCCAGTGCAACGCCGCATCATTTATGCCATGTCTGAATTGGGTTAAGTTCAGCTTCAAAACATAAAAAATCAGCACGTACTGTCGGTGATGTCTTAGGTAAATATCACCCACACGGTGATTCGGCTTGTTATGAAGCAATGGTGCTGATGGCGCAGCCATTCTCATATCGCTATCCCTTAGTTGATGGACAAGGCAACTGGGGGTCGATGGATGATCCTAAATCTTTTGCAGCAATGCGTTATACCGAATCAAAACTGACGGCTTATGCACAAACACTTTTAGGTGAGTTAGGCCAAGGAACGGTGGAATGGGTAGCTAACTTTGATGGCACCATGAATGAGCCAGAATTATTGCCTGCACGGTTACCTAATATTTTACTCAATGGCGGTAGCGGTATTGCCGTTGGTATGGCCACCGATATTCCACCACATAATCTACGTGAAGTAGTGAATGCCTGTCTGCAATTATTAAAAAAGCCGACAACAAAATTAGATGCCTTATTAGAAGATATACAAGGGCCAGATTTCCCAACGGGTGGCGAGATTGTTTCATCTCGTGAAGATTTGCTAAAGATATATACCACGGGCCATGGTAGTGTGCGGCAACGTGCATGTTATGAAAAAACTAAAGAGGGCGAGATCATTATTAATGCGCTGCCTTACCAAGTATCTGGCGCCAAGATTATCGAGCAGATTGCTAATCAGATGAATGCTAAAAAATTGCCGATGGTAGCGGATCTTCGCGATGAATCTGATCATGCCCAGCCGGTGAGGTTGGTGATTGTACCTCGTTCAAATCGGGTTGATATTGATGGTTTAATGTCACATCTCTTTGCGAGTACCGATCTAGAACGTAGTCACCGAGTCAATATGAATATGATTGGCTTGGATGGTCGACCTCAAGTTAAAAACTTGAAAGATATGCTAACGGAATGGTTGGTATATCGTACTGCTACGGTACGTCGTCGCCTGCAATATCGTTTAGATAAAATCCTAGATCGCATGCATGTATTGGAAGGTTTGTTAGTAGCCTATCTTAATATTGACGAAGTCATCGCCATTATCCGCACTGAAGATGAACCCAAGCCGGTATTAATGAAGCGGTTTGGCATTAGTGATCGTCAAGCAGAAGCTGTTTTAGAATTAAAATTACGCCATTTAGCCAAATTAGAAGAAATGAAAATCCGTGGCGAGATGGATGACCTTGCCAAAGAACGTAAATCATTAGAATTATTGCTCAGCTCTGATACAAGATTGAAGACCCTAATTCGCAAAGAATTAACAGCAGATGCTGAAAAATTTGGTGATGATCGTCGTTCTGCCATTGTTCAGCGTCAAGTAGCTAAAGCATTAAGTGAAACAGAATTGTTACCAACAGAGGCAGTGACAATTGTATTATCTGAAAGTGGTTGGGTACGAGCAGCAAAAGGTCACGATGTTGATCCAGCGTCACTTAATTTTCGTACGGGTGATAGATATTTCACCTCAGTCAAAGCGCGTAGTAATCAGCAAATTGTATTTTTAGATTCAACGGGACGCAGTTATTCAGTATCTGCCCATACTCTGCCCTCAGCACGTGGACAAGGTGAACCATTGAGTGGTCGATTCCAGTCACCACCCGATGCACGCTTTGTAGCAGTATTGGCAGGAGAATTGGATAAGCCATTATTATTATCTAATACAGCCGGTTATGGTTTTGTCACAACATTAGATAATTTATTAGCTAAAAATAAAGCGGGTAAAGCGCTGTTTAACTTACCGGAAGGTGCTGAAATATTACCGCCTATTTGGATAGAAAATCCGGCAACAGATAGTCTTGCAGTCGCTGCTGGTGATGGTCGGCTATTGGTTTTCTTAGCCAGTGAAATGCCACACATGAATAAAGGTAAGGGTGTACGGCTGATTAATATTCCACAGGCTCGTTTTGTGGCGAAACAAGAATGGCTACATTCGGTTACTAATGTGCCTGAAGATAGTAGTGTGACACTGCATGCTGGCAGAAGACACTTAACGTTAAAGCCATCGGATTTAGCACATTACACGGGTGATCGTGGCAAACGAGGACATAAATTACCGCGTGGTTTGCAAAAAGTAAGCAAGGTAGAAGTGCCACAATAGGGCCAATTAAAGAGTAGTTGAAAGGTTTTAAGAGATATTTGTACACAAATAAAAAGTAAGCATATAAATTGAAGTAGCCCTGAGGGCATGGTATGTTGGCTCTTCAGTTTTATTGAATGACCGATTGGGAGAAAATGATGGCTGGGCTGTTTTCTAAGCAACGTATAGTGGCAAAAGAGGGTTTTAACCGTTGGTTAATCGCACCAGCGGCCCTAGGAATTCATCTCTGCATTGGTTCTGTTTATGCTTGGAGTTTATTTAACCCCGCACTGGTAGCGAGAATCGGTGTTGTCACCAGTGCTGCCGATGATTGGAATCTAAAAAGTGTGGTATGGATTTTCACTGTCGCAATTGTCTTTTTAGGATTGTCAGCTGCCTTTGCTGGTAAATGGTTGGAAAAAGTAGGCCCTCGATTAGTGGGAGCTATTGCAGCAGCATGTTGGGGTGGTGGTTTTATCATTGGTGGTATGGGTATTGTCTCCGGCCAGCTATGGCTGCTTTACCTCGGTTATGGTGTTTTAGGTGGTTGTGGTCTTGGCTTAGGTTATATCTCCCCAGTGAGCACCTTGATTCGCTGGTTCCCCGATAGACGAGGAATGGCAACAGGCATTGCGATCATGGGGTTTGGTGGTGGGGCCATGATTGCCAAGTTTATGATTGGTCCGATGATGCGATCATTCTATATTGCGCCTGAATATCTAGGAACAATTGATAGCGTTAATTTAATCACTGAAGCCGGCCGACGAGTTGTAGAGCACGCTGGTCAATTGAAAGAAGTGGTTGTTGTGGGTGCCAATGATGTGGCAAACATGTTGGTACCTGGACCTGAAGGTGTTTATCTAGCAGGAACAGGAAATATCGGTGTTGCCCAAACCTTTTTCACTTTAGGTGCAGTATATTTTGTCATTATGATGATTGCTGCATTTGCTTATCGTGTACCCAAAGAAGGCTGGTTACCGGAAGGTTATGTCGTGCCAGATGAAACCAAAGGCATGATTACCGAACATGATGTCCATATCGATGAAGCATTAAAAACACCTCAATTCTGGCAATTATGGGTCATGCTTTGTTTGAATGTAACAGCGGGCAT
>JAUXFA010000056.1 GCA_030620285.1 Piscirickettsiaceae bacterium | reverse complement strand
CGTAACGAATTAGTCTCTTATCTTTATGACCATTGCACTTTTTATTCTCGCTATTATTATCGGTTTTGCGATCCTTATCTGGGGAGCTGATCGTTTCATTGACGGTGCTGCAAATATTGCCACTAACTTTGGCGTTTCTCCGCTTATTGTCGGTTTAACAATTGTTGGCTTTGGTACCTCTGCTCCGGAAATGCTGGTTGCGGCCTTAGCCGCTTTTGATGGCGTTCCAACACTTGGGATCGGTAACGCCATTGGTTCTAATATTGCTAATGTTGGTTTAGTGCTGGGTATTACCATCTTAGTGAGTCCACTGGCGGTGCACTCTGATACCTTAGAACGTGAATTCCCTTTATTAGCCTTTGTGATGGCTATTGCTTTGTTTCTAATGTGGGATCAACACTTAAGTTATCGCGATGGTGTGGTTTTATTTTCAGGTTTTATCCTCGTTTTGTTTGGTATGGCTTATCTTGCTATTCGTAGTAGCAAAGAAGATCCTTTGGAACAGGAATTTGAACAAGAATTTTCTCAGCCCTCCATGACAACAGGCCAATCTATCCGTTGGTTTATGATTGGCTTAATCGCCTTACTCATCGGCTCAAAATCCTTAGTTTGGGGCGCAGTGGGCGTGGCTCATATTCTGGGTGTAAGCGATCTTATTATCGGGCTAACCATTGTCGCTATTGGCACCAGCTTACCCGAGTTAGCGGCTTCGGTGATCTCAGCATTAAAAAATGAACATGATATTGCTGTTGGCAATATACTCGGATCGAATATGTTCAATTTATTAGCGGTATTAGCTATGCCCGGCCTCATTAATCCTACTACATTTGACTCGGCAGTGTTATATCGAGACTTCCCGATAATGGTTGGCTTAATCGGATTACTCTATATCTTTGCACGCACTGGTTTTAAAGGCCAAATTGGTCGATTAGCCGGAACAGCTATGTTATTAATTTTTATCGCTTATAATGGGCTTCTAGCTTACCAAAGTACTATAGGGATATCCGTAGCGTGACAGATACTGAAGCTCAGCAACTTAAATCTTTAGGCCTTGCCGTAATTGATACTGAGCTTGATGCGATCTCGGCATTGCGTGACCGCATTGATAATACTTTTGTTGAAGCCTGCCAATATCTACTACATTGCCAAGGACGGATCATTGTTATCGGCATGGGAAAATCAGGTCATATTGCCGGCAAAATAGCATCGACCCTTGCCAGTACAGGTAGCCCCGCATTTTTTGTACATCCCGGCGAAGCTAGCCATGGTGATTTAGGCATGGTCACTGATAAAGATGTGGTTTTAGCCCTCTCTAATTCTGGTGAAACTAGTGAAATATTAACCATTTTACCGATTATTAAACGTTTAGGTGTACCACTCGTTGCTATGACAGGTAAGCCTCATTCGACTATTGCTCAAAGTGCCAGTGCCCATCTCGATGTCAGTGCTGAAAAAGAAGCCTGCCCTTTAGGTTTAGCCCCCACCTCTAGCACCACTACAGCCTTAGTAATGGGTGATGCCTTAGCAATTGCCTTATTAGAAGCCCGTGGTTTTACGGCTGAAGACTTTGCTTTATCACATCCTGGTGGTCATCTTGGTAGACGACTATTACTCCATGTTAATGACATTATGCATACTGGTAATGCTATTCCTAAAGTCAGTGACAATGCTTTAATTAGTGATGCCTTGATTGAAATGACCAATAAAGGTTTGGGGATGACCGCAATTATGACCGATGATGGTAATATTGCAGGCATTTTTACCGATGGTGACTTACGTCGTGTGCTAGCTCAAACTATTAATGTGCATACCTCATCTATTTCTGAAGTCATGACCAGCGACTGTAAAACCGGCCAAGCATCTATGCTAGCCGCCGAAGTATTAGAATTAATGCAGCGCCATAAGATCAATGGCTTATTAATCACCGATGAGCAGCAACAGTTGGTTGGTGCTATCAATATGCATGATCTTCTTCGTGCCGGTGTTGTATAAACTAGGACATATAATGCAAGATATTCTCACTCGGACAAAAAATATAAAACTGGTCATTTTTGATGTAGACGGTGTATTGACTGATGGCAGCATTATCATTGGCGATGATGGCGAAGAATATAAAGCCTTTCACTCTCGTGATGGCCACGGCATGAAACTCCTGCAATATACTGGGGTCGAAATTGCCATTATCACGGGTCGAACATCTGCTGTTGTTGAACACCGTATGACGAGCTTGGGCATTAATCATTTATATCAAGGTCAGCAAATCAAACTACCCGCTTTTGAACAATTGATTAAACAATTAAATTTAACGCCTGAACAATGTGCCTATGTGGGTGATGATTGGGTCGACTTGGCGATTATGACTCGTGTTGGTTTGGCGATAGCCGTTCAAGATGCTGATGCTATTGTTAAAAAACATGCCCACTGGACCACGCCAGCTAAGGGCGGTAAAGGTGCAGCAAGAGAAGTATGTGAATTAATTATGGAAGGACAGGGAACCCTGCAAGATCAAATTGAACGCCATTTCTAATATTCCATTTCTAGCTAAAATAGTATTGCCTTTATTGGCGATTATGACTATTTGGCTATTATCTGGTGATGATTCTGATAGCAAGCTGCAATCTCATGGAATAAATCGCTCTAGTGATTATGCCATGACTGATTTCACCATGACGATAATGAATGATAATGGTGAACCCTCTCGAATTATTACCGGCTCAGAAATGGCGCATTATCCAAAAGATGATAGTACCGACATTATTTTCCCTGTGACTCAATTTATCAATCAACAAAAAGAGACTTGGATAATTTCCTCTAATAAAGCAACAATGCAAGGTGAAGGCGAAGATATTTTTCTCACCGGCAATGTCATTATCACTCGCGAAAATAATAATGAGATTGAATTATTAACTGAAGAACTCCATTTAGATACCGAACACGATACCGCTTATACTGATGCAGCCGTTTCACTTAAATCACCCGAAGGTGAAACTCATTCCGTTGGTATGCATGCTGCTCTTGCAGATAAAACAATTAACCTGCACTCCAGGGTGAAAGGACATTACAATGCTCCCCCTACACAATAAATTATTACTACTATCACTTTTTTTACTGCCATCATTCGCATGGGCTTTGCCGAGTGATCGTGAACAACCCATTGAAATTGAAGCTGATCATGCTCAACTTGATGATGAACAAGGCATCACCCAATACAAAGGAAGAGCGATCCTAACTCAGGGTAGCTTGCGTATTGAAGGCGATATCATTACTTTTTATTATGATGATGATCAACAAATATCCAAGGCAATTGCTGAAGGTGATTTGGCGACTTACCAACAAGTTCAAACAGCAGGCGAAGATCCCGTTAAAGCCAAAGCATTACGGATGGAATATCATGCAAAAGCACAAAAAATATACTTAATCGGCAAAGCAGAAGTCAAACAAACAGGGGATGAATTTAGCGGTAACCGTATTGAATATGATATTGCTAAAAATGTGGTGAATATGAACTCTGCGCCGGTCGAAGTGGCCGGAAAAACACAAAAAAGTGGTCGTGTTCATATTATTATTCAACCACCTGGCAGCAAGAAAAAATCATCTACCACTAAAAAAACCAAAGCCAGTCCAAAAGCAGTTGAGCCTGCTGTAGAAGAAAGCACTATTATCAGCAAAAAAGAAGCTAAATACCCGACGGCAACGACCACAACTAATTTGAATATTCGAACAGGCCCCGGCACCCAATATGACAAATTAGGCACCTTTGCCACTGCCCATGAGTTAATCATACTCACCGAGCAAAAAGACTGGGTGCAAGTAAGAGGCATGATTGATGAGCAAGTGGTTATTGGCTGGGTATATCGCCGTTATTTACGGCTCTCAAACTAGGTAATCCTATTTAATAATGAGCCTTTTATCCGCCCAACAATTGACCAAACGGTTTGGTGATCGCCAAGTCGTAAAAGATATTTCACTGGAATTAAACAGTGGTGAAATCGTTGGCCTATTAGGGCCAAATGGTGCTGGTAAAACAACCTGTTTTTATATGATTGTTGGGCTTATCCCTGTTGATCATGGAACAATATTTATTGATCAACAAGAATTAACTCGTGACCCTATTTATCAACGAGCTCAACTTGGTATTGGTTATTTACCACAAGAAGCATCGGTATTTCGCAAGCTCAGTGTCGCCGATAATATTTACGCCATTATCGAAACACGTAACGAACTAAATGATGCAGCCAAAGAAGATCTGCTTGAACGACTCTTATCTGATTTTCATATCGAACATCTTCGTGATTCACTCGGCATGGCCTTATCGGGCGGTGAACGTCGACGAGTCGAAATCGCACGTACCTTAGCGATGGATCCACAGTTTATCTTGCTTGATGAACCTTTCGCCGGTGTTGATCCTATCTCAGTACTTGATATTCAAGGCATTATCAAAGAACTGGCTGAACGTGGCATTGGCATATTAATCACCGACCACAATGTACGTGAAACCTTAAGTGTCTGCGAACGTGCTTATATCTTTAATGAAGGTGAAGTGATTGCCAAAGGTACACCTGAACAAATTTTAAAAGATAAACAGGTACTCAGTGTTTATTTGGGCCGTGATTTCAGACTGTAGTAAAACTGTTGTTTGTAGGCTTAATATGACAATACACAGAATCAACACTCTGGTTATTAACAAGTAGGCTATAAACATGTCAGGGGAAACGCCACCATTTTTTACCTCAATTTTTACTATCCGGATTTTCTCATCGACAAACTAAGAAAGACAAGTATTGTTGGGTATACAGAAAATCAGGAGATCACCATGAATCAAACATTAAAAATATAGGTGTTGAGGGATACTTTTACGGTGAATCAGACGATAAAGAACTCGATGATAAAATTACGATTGAAGAAAATGAATTTTCTAAAATTATAGCTAATTTAAAAAAAACTAAAGTCAACTTAAAGTTAAAGCCTAATGATATATCTAAGTTAATTATTCATATTTCACTGAGAACAAAACATACACGTCAAACATTTACATCAGCGGGTGAAGTTTTATTAGATGGAATTAAAGATACAATTTCCACACCTGAAAAAGTGAAACAATTAACATTAAATAGATTGAAAAATAAACCAGAAATATTTCGTGAAGCACTTGAGGATGAGCTAATAAAAAGAGGTATTTCTAACAGTTTAGATAATACTCAAAAACAACAACTCTTATTGTTTATGGAAAGCTTATTACCAGATTTCATTAATAATCATAGCGATAATGACAATAAAGAAATGCTTAAGTGTTTATCACTTGTTGGTGAAAATATGCATGAATCATCAAGAACTGGTCATTTAAAAGGGTTAAAAGAAGACACTTATCCAATTAAACATATTAATAATATTTCACATCTAAATTGGACACTTCAGATTTTCCCTAGTCATAGTCTAATATTAGGAGATGTTGCAATTTGGGCCATTAAAAGTGGTTGCAATACTGCACTATCACTCGTATGGGCAGAAAATAAAATTGATTATGTATTTTTTCCAATATCACACTCACACGCTCTGATAGGTTCAATAAAGGAAAATTGCCAACCAGCAAGTCCTGATAAGCTAAATAATATCTCGGCATCACTTAGTATAGATTTTTTTTTCATCAAGAAAAAATGTTAATAACAATAAGTTAGCTGACTTAATATCAAAAACATCACTTGATGCGGTCAATAAAATTATTAAGAAAACAACAGATTAAATTCAAGGGAATCGGTTTAAGAATGAGTAACGTAAAATATTTTTTAACTTAAGTGTCCAATATAGTCATGCTCACACATTATTAATCTGTCAGAGGCATTTAGTCACTGGCATAACCTTATCTATGGAGTAATCTATGAGTAGCAAAACATATATGTGCATTTTACGTAGCCAGTCGGGTGGTTGTGAGCAGCCTTCACCATCGGAAATGGAGCTAATGTATGCAAAATATCAACAATGGCAAGAAAAATTTGCCAATAATATTGTCGATATGGGAAACAAACTAGATAGTAGTGGCAGTGTTGTAAGACAAGACGGAATAACGGATGGCCCTTTTATTGAATTAAAAGAGATTGTTGGCGGTTATATGACGCTACAGGCTGCGACATTAGATGAAGCGATAGCCGTGATACAAGAAAGCCCGATGATCGATGATGCAAATGTCAGTATAGAAATAAGAGAAATCGCCTCACATTGACTCAAACGGCTTTAGTCGAGCATATTTTTCGCCACGAGTATGGTTCGCTCGTGGCGGTTTTGTTACGCCGTGTTGGTCTACATCATATAGATGCCGTTGAAGATGCGGTGCAATATGCAATGTTACAGGCGCTGGATTTTTGGTGTCGCGGCGATATACCCGACAGCCCTTCAGGGTGGTTATATCAGGTTGCCTATCGCCAGTTATTATCAGAATTTCGGGTTTCGAAACGTAGAAAAGAACTGTTAAACGAACAAGCAATTCTTGCTAACAATGCATTGGTGGAGTCTGATATACCGCTTTCAGATGATATGGATGATTCAATGTTACGCATGTTATATATTGCGTCTAATGATGCTATTCCGCTTGAATCGCAATTGGTATTTACGCTTAAAAGTTTATGTGGGTTCAGCGTTAAAGAAACGGCTTTAAGGTTGTTTATTTCTCAGGCAAATGTATATAAACGCTTTAGTCGTGCAAAGCAATATCTACAAAAACAACCTTTTGAGTTAGATGATTTAACGGATTCTGATATGGCAACTCGGTTACCCATGGTACATAGTGTTTTGTACTTGGTGTTTACTGAGGGGCATTTATCCTCGCATACTGATTTGGCTATCCGTAAAGACTTATGTGAGGAGGCTATTCGGTTAATGTTATTGATGTCACAAAGCACAATAGGCGATGTCCCTAAGACCTATGCATTATTGGCATTGATGTATTTTCACCTTTCCAGAATGCATGCTCGGCAGGATGATTCTGGTACGCTATTGTTACTGGAACAACAAGATCGAAGTCAGTGGGATAAACACTCTATTGCTGTAGCGATGGGCTATTTAGAACAGTCCGCTCATGGTCAGACATTATCCAGATACCAT
>JAUXFA010000105.1 GCA_030620285.1 Piscirickettsiaceae bacterium | reverse complement strand
TGTGCTAATGAGGTGAAATCAACATGGGCAGTGATATCTTGTAGGCCGGGTAAGACCAAAGGATTATCATGGCCTCGATGCCGGAAATAACACATCAATGTGCCATCCGTTCGCTGTGGATGGTAATAATTGGCTTGGGAATAACCATAGTCAATAATAAAAATAGCACCACATTTTAAGTTATCTGCAAGACTGGCAACCCAAGCCTTGGCCGCCAAATTAACTTCGGTAGTGTAGCCATCAACGATACCAGTCAATAATTGGATTTCTACTGCTCGGTCGGCAAGGAATCGTTGTGAAAGCTCTCCCTTGCACCACTGGATTGTCGAATTAACATTTTCAACATAAAGCTCATGTGCCTTATTATTCTCAAAATGCAATCGGTGTACCGGCATGGCATCACATACTTCATTCGCCAACACCACACCAATAAAGTCCGTGGGAGCAGCAGCTAACCACTCGACCCGGTTAAAAAGGTCAGGAGCATATTTTTTTATTGTATTAGCTTGCCTTTTCTGTAAGTCAGCACTTACTTCAATAATGTAATAATGTTCTGGAAGACACTGCTTAAGCGCTAGTTCGCATAAAATGTCTGCAGCCATTTTTCCACTGCCCGCGCCAAACTCCAAAATATTATTGTGTTCAATCTGCTGGAAAACATCTTCGATATGCTGCGCCAAACTACGTGAAAAAAGAGACGATATTTCGGGAGCAGTGGTGAAGTCGCCGTGCTCGCCTAATTTATAGCTGCCGGCACTGTAATAACCTAATCCGGGTGTATACAAACATAAATTCATATAGTCGGCGAAAGTTAACCTGCCACCGGCCTCAACAATTTTTTGCTTAATATAGGTCAATAATTGATCGCTATGTTGTTGCGCTGCAGCATCAGGAGGAGGTAGGGTAGAGGTCGAAATCATAAGCTAAGGGTATCAGGTGTTAGAAAATGCAGTTTTAGTTACCGGCGCTAACCGCCGTATTGGCCATCACCTCGCCATGCGTCTGCATGAAGAGGGTTATAGCATTATTGCTCATTATCGTACGGCTACCGCTGAGATCCAAACTTTATCCGATCGAGGAATCAGCATTGTTCAGGCAGATTTTGTCGATAGCGTGGCTATTTTACAATTTTGTCAGGCTCTACAGGATCGTTGCAGTAGTTTTAGAGCCATTATTCACAATGCCTCTTCGTTTGAAGCAACATCAAGTGATTTAACCGTAGCGGCCATGCAATATCAACAGTTTTTTAATATTCATATGCTGGCACCCTTTTTAATAAATGAGGCCTTGCGACCACTGATGCAAGGGCAGGGAGATGATCCCGCAGATATTATTCATATTACGGATATTAATGTTGAAAACCCAACACCGAATTTTGATATCTATGGCACCACCAAAGCGGGCTTGCATAATATGATGCTAGTTTTGGCCAAAAAATATGCCCCACAAATCAAAGTCAACGCCGTCGCTCCCGGCCCAGTATTATTCACCAAGCAACATTCCAAAACCATTCGCCAGCAAATGTTAGCTGAAACACCCTTAGCAAAAGAGGGTGGGGCGGAACCGATTTATCTGGCAGTGGAAAGCTTGTTAAACAATCCCTTTATTACCGGAGCCAGCATTCCGGTTGATGGTGGTCGCCGCTTGTCCAAACGTTAAGTCATTCAGATTAATTTCCACACCGGCAGGCAGGGGGAGGGGGGTAGAGCTCTTACCTGATAAATATGCTTTAATTTCATCCAATAGGGGGTAAAGAAAATATTCATCGGTAATATTGCTTGCTAAACGTTCCACGTCGTCGGGAAATCGTATGCTTGTTAAGATATCCAGATCCGCAGGGCGATCTTTAGTTTTTCTTGTCGGATCATCACGATCTCGACCCAATTGAATCTCTATCGTATTACAAATTTCTTTCAGATCGGTTTGTTCGATAGCCGTTTCAATGAAAACCACAACATTGAGAAAATCATGTTGGCTATTCATCCCAATGGGCGGAAGTTTTAACACCCGGCTTAAAGTAAGTTGTGGGAAATGCTCAAATAACTGCGCAATAATACGGACAATATTATTATGTGGATCAATGTTGCTGCCAATGCCTAACAAATAGCCGGAAGCTGTATTACTCATATATGGCTGCGTTCAATCACTATTTTTGCCGTATTTTGCCCGTGTAATGCAACCGGCTTACTCAATGTTAATTTAAGCTTGGGGATTGGGTATTGTTTCAATAACAATGCACACAAATCTTCCGCTAAGGTTTCGATAAGTTGATATCGACTCGCCTCAACGAAACTCACCATAGTTTGTGCTATTGATCCGTAATCAAGGGTATCGCTAATATCATCACTTTGTGCTGCTTTACAAATATCCCAGTCCATTTCCAAATTAAATGTGAGCGTTTGCAGCGTTTCCCGCTCCCACTCATAAATACCTATAATAGTGTCAATTTTAAGATCGTTAAGAAAAATTTTATCCATGAGTGTCTGCACGTAAAAGGTGGAAATTACTGCTAAGCGCCCTATAATGTTCCAAAGACTAAGAGGTTGCATCATATCATGCCTGAAACACTTGATTTAACGTTGCTTGTTATTGCTGGCGCTTATTTAATAGGCTCATTATCTAGCGCAATTATTCTCTGCAAGCTTGCCGGCTTGCCCGATCCTCGATCGCAAGGCTCTGGTAATCCGGGGGCAACTAATGTGCTGCGTTTCGGCGGCAAAAAATTAGCCGCAACCGTATTGCTCATTGATGTTATCAAGGGCATCTTACCGGTTGTCATCGCACGTCTATTAGGTTTAGACATGATTTGGTTAGCAACAACAGCTTTTGCAGCTTTTCTAGGCCATCTATACCCAGTATTTTTTAGTTTCAAAGGCGGCAAAGGTGTTGCTACCGCTTTAGGTGGTTTTATTGCCTTATCACCAATTATGGCCGGCATAAGCCTATTAACATGGTTACTGGTATTTGTTATTAGCCGCATCTCATCTTTATCGGCTTTAACAGCCGCAGCCATGACACCTATTTATAGTCTGTGGTTCATTGAAGATATCACTGCACGTTGGATAATATTAATCATGGCCGTTATGTTGTTGGTTCGGCACCGAAGCAATATCAAACGATTACTGTCGGGCGAAGAAGGTAAATCCTAAGCCTGATTACTACTTTTTTCTGGCACTGTTAATTCATCCAAAGGCCAGCGAGGTCGCGCAGAAAAAGTTGGGCTAGCCTGCTTTACCATTGCCTCCTGACGCATCGCCCCTGCAAATGCAATCATGGCGCCATTATCACTACAAAATTCTGGTCGTGGATAATATACGCTGAGACTCGTTATCACATCCAGCCTCGCCCGTAATGCTTTATTTGCACTCACTCCGCCAGCAACTACCAAGGTATTAAGACCTGTTTGTTTTAAAGCTCGTTTGCATTTGATTGCCAGTGTTTCTACCGCGGCGGTTTGAAAGGCTAAAGCAATGTCGGCTTGATCTTGTTGTGTTTGATCGCTGGCACGCCAGGTATTCATCGCAAAAGTTTTCAGGCCACTAAAACTAAAATCCAATCCCGGACGATTAGTCATCGGTCTCGGAAACTCATATTTATCTGGTATACCGTGTTCTGCAAGCGCCGCTAAAATAGGGCCGCCCGGATATGCCAGACCAAGCATTTTTGCGGTTTTATCAAATGCTTCACCAACAGCATCATCTATCGATTCACCCAATAATTGGTATTGGCCAACAGCTTGCACTTCCACCAATAAGGTATGACCACCAGAAACCAGCAATGATACAAAAGGAAATTCTGGCGGATCCTCTTCAAGCAAGGGGGAGAGCAAATGACCCTCCATATGATTAATCGCTAGCGCTGGAATGTCTAAGGCCCAAGCAAAACTGCGACCAATTGCAGCCCCCACCAATAAGGCTCCGACCAAACCAGGCCCAGCGGTATAGGCAACAGCATCAATATCCTTACGAATAATATTAGCCTCCGCCAGTACTTGTTCTATCAGCGGTAAGGTTTTACGAATATGGTCTCGAGAAGCCAATTCAGGCACCACGCCACCATATTCTGCATGAAGTGCAATTTGGCTATAAAGCGCATGCGCTAAGAGACCTTTTTCAGTATCATAGACCGCAATACCGGTTTCATCACACGATGACTCAACGCCTAATACCCGCATTCTAATGTCTGTCTTTGCTTGTAATTCATGGCGACATTATGCCTTCTTTAAAAGAAATGTGATCTAACACTTTGCTTTCCTTTCGGAATTTCGTACAATTAAGGGCTTTTCCATAAAAAATTGTTTAGGAATTTATTAATGCCATCAGTACGTTTAAAAGAAAACGAACCATTTGATATTGCTTTGCGTCGCTTTAAACGCGCTTGCGAGAAAGCCGGTACCGTAGCAGAAGCCCGTGCCCGCGAAGCTTATGAAAAACCAACAACTGTGCGTAAACGCGCAGCTGCAGCGGCTGTTAAGCGCCATCAAAAGAAAGTTTCACGTGAAAGCGCTCGTCGCATTCGTTTGTACTAAAAATCCCACTTTTCAATGCCTGCCGAATCCAGCCCATTAAAGCTTGTCCTGCAAGATAACGTCAAAGCAGCAATGCGCGCCAAGGAAAAAGAGCGTTTGGCAACTTTGCGCCAAATAACAGCAGCAATTAAACAGGTTGAAGTTGATACACGCCAAGATGTTGATGATGACGGCATTATTACAATCCTCACCAAAATGTGTAAGCAGCGCCGCGATTCACTAAGCCAATTTGAAGCCGCGGGCCGTGATGATTTGGCAGCAATCGAAATTGCAGAGCTTGCTATCATTGAAGAGTTCATGCCAACCGCAATGACAAATGATGAAGTCGCCGAAGCTATTAAGGCCGTGATTACGGAAGTGGGCGCAGCTAGCCCCCGGGATATGGGCTCTGTAATGAATGCATTACGACCAAAACTTCAAGGTCGTGCAGATATGGGCGCTGTCAGTGGCCTTGTTAAGGCTGCTCTTACTGCATAATTGATGTGCTTGCCAAAGGTTAAAGTAGGCGAGCTTATTGCACCCACATTAAATCAGCTATAGGCTCTTTTCATGGCTGGCCAAATTCCTCCTCAATTTATCGATGACTTACTGACGCGAATTGATATTGCTGATGTTATTGATGCTCGGGTTCCGCTCAAAAAAGCAGGTAAAAATCTACAAGCCTGCTGCCCTTTCCATAATGAAAAAACACCTTCCTTCACGGTAAGTCCTGATAAACAGTTTTATCATTGTTTTGGCTGCGGCGCGCATGGCACCGCTATTGGGTTTTTGATGGAATATGATCAAATGAGCTTTCCTGAAGCCATTCAGGAT